>JAJRTP010000691.1 GCA_024278255.1 Chloroflexota bacterium
ATCGCAAGTTGCATACTGAACGGGTTGTTGCCGTTGCCGGTTTAGTCAACTTTGCAAAAAGGAGTCGCTATGTTTATTAAGGTTCAAAAATGGGGAAAGGGGTAATCTGTCTTTCCCTCTTATTCTGAAATAACTCTACTGTTAAAACAACGCCGGCCGACGTCAATCATTTGGGCGCGTTGGGTCACAACATTATTCTTAATGCGGCCGACAGCGTTAAAAATAATCGCGCTGATTTAGAAGCGGCGCTGCAAAAGCGGTGGGACGAAAATACCTATAAATTTGTCAACTATTGGTTTGCCCCCGAAGTGCAAATTGAATTATTGGCGTTACTCAATGAAATTGAAAAAATAGACGATCTGGCCGCGAAAAACTTTTTCCGGTTGGCCTTCTCTTCAATCATCATTACCAAATCTGGAGGCGTATCGCTGGCTTTGGATTTAGCCCATACGCGGCCCCATCGCGCCAAACTGGTTTACACGCAATCTGGCGAGGTGTTAACCGGGCAAGAGTGGGTGAACAGTGAATCAGCCCGGCTACGTTATGTTTCCAAGACGCTTCGTTCACCTATTCGGGAATTTGGCAAACGGGTGCAAAAGAATTTACAGGGCATACGCAATTATCAACCGGGTTACGCACGGGCACGAGTGCAGTTTGGCAATGCGCAGAAATTACCACTCAAAGAAAATTCGGTGGATTTAATTGTTACCTCGCCACCCTATGCTTCCAATGCGATTGATTATATGCGGGCACACAAATTTTCGCTGGTTTGGTTGGGTTACCCCATCAACGACCTGGGCGAAACGCGGCGCAAATATATTGGCGGGGAGGCGATGGCCGGTATTACATTTGAAAAGCTGCCCGACTATACATCCCGGTTGATTTCTGAAATTGCCGCTCTGGATGAAAAGAAGGGGAAAGTTTTGCAGCGATATTATTCTGAAATGACTCGAACGCTGCGGGAAATGTTCCGCGTATTAAAACCGGGCACGGCCGCCATCGTAGTGGTGGGCAGTTCTGTTATGCGGGGACGGGATACGGAAACGGCCGTATGCCTGGCAGATATCGGCAAATCACTCGGTTTTGATGTGCCCAAAATCGGTATCCGCCAGCTAGACCGGGATAAACGCATGATGCCGGCCGGAAACAAAATCAATCGTAACTCACAAATTCAACAACGGATGCACGAAGAATATGTTATTGGTTTTCTAAAACCATAAAAAGAGAAGTTATGCCCACCATTTCAGATTTGCGGCGAGAATACCACCAAAATGTTTGCCAGAATGCTATTTTCCTCAAGCGCGGAACTATCCCCAGTATTGCCGATGTGGGCAGCCCCCTCAGTATTCGCTTATCCAAAGGAATTCTGGAACGTATAGGATCATCTGTCAGCGCCGAAGCTGTCAAAGGACAAACGGCCGGCCGCCATTTCGAGGAATACACCAGAGAATATCTACAAAAAGCGTTCAGTTTGCTCCAGCATTTACGCCCAGGGCAATGGCAGTTTTCCTTGCAAGGAAACATTTCTGCCTTCGAACAATATTATCATCTGGCCGAATTAAGCGCATTGGTAAAAACAAACCGGGAGTTACGAACTGCGCTGGGAGATTACGTTGTTAAGCCAGATATTCTCGTGGCCCGTTTACCGCTTTCCGATGCAGAAATCAATGCAGACCAAACAATTGTCGAACCGGAAGGACAGCCTTATTTAACACCGCTGCGGGGAGATAATTCTGACAACCCTATGCCAATTTTACACGCCAGTATTTCCTGCAAACTGACTTTGCGCAGCGACCGATCCCAAAATGCCCGATTTGCCACATCTTACCGTTTGGGTAGAAATAACGCAGCAAGTAGACCAACAAGAGGCAGCACGGCCGTAGCCTGCAACGCCGTCGCCAGCCCAATGCGGTCCGCAATGATGCCCAGGCCAAAACTGCCGATAGCCCCGCCGGTAAACATCAGCCCCAAAGCCAGCCCCGAAGCCATCGCCTGCCGGCCGGGGAACAGCGACTGCACCATCAACACCAGAATTGTGTGCGGCATCCCGCTGAAAAATCCGGCCGTCAAAAGCAAGATGACCTGAACGACGCCTACGGCCGGAATGTAGAAATAGATGGGAATGACCATTCCCGCCATCCCCAAAACGATGACCCATTTCCAGACGACCCGATCTGCCAGCGCCCCGCCCACAATACCGCCTGTGGCTGACCCCAGCATGTAAAAGCCGGAAAGCAGGCCGACGTAAGCGGGAAGATACCCGCTCTCGGTAAACAATTTGGGGGCAAAGGTGATGGCGGCGATACTGACAGTGCTGCCGGTGAGGATAATGATAATCAGCGGCACGCTGCGACGGACAAAGGTGGTCCAGGGCAGCCCGCGGGTTTGCCGGGCTTTGGCCCGATTTTCTTTTTTCTCGTGGAGCGCCTGGCGGTTGATGGGCAGATATTGCCAGGCGTAGACAAAGGCGATGACAGCCAGAGCGGGCAGCACGACGTAACCGGGACGGCCGTATTGCTGCAACAATATTCCGGCCATGACCGGCCCCAAAAACAAGCCAAACTGACCGGAGAAAAAGAATACGGCCGTAGCCTTCCCCTTACTCGATTGACTGGTCTGGCTGGCCACCATTGTCCCCGTCGGGTGGAAGGCGCCTGATCCCAGGCCGGCTGCCGTCAGCGAAACCAAAGCCAGCCAATTGCTGGTGACG
>JAJRTP010000692.1 GCA_024278255.1 Chloroflexota bacterium
GGAGACGGAATGGTACGCCTGTGGGTAAAAGATAACGGGCAGGGCATTCCCCCGGATAAAATCGAGACGCTTTTTACAGAATACACCCGTCTGGAGCCAGCTCGTGTTGACGGGTACGGGCTTGGTTTATCCGTCGTCACCCGGATTATGGAAAAACTGGGCGGCCGCGCCGGAGTAGAGAGCCGGGCAGGCCACGGCAGTTGTTTCTACTTTACCTTAGCCGGCGTATCAACCGGATGGGCTTGAGGAACGTGATGCGGCCGGCAGGTCAATAAATGATGTCAAAAAAAGGACGTGACAGATGCCAGCAACAAACATTGTGATTATTGGCGCGGGCAGCGCCAGCTTTGGGCCGACGACGTTGGCCACGATTGTGCGGGATGAGCGGCTGCGAGGCAGTACGCTTTCCCTGGTGGATTTGAATGCGGAATCGCTGGATGTGGTGGCTCGCGTGGCCGAGCGGATGAATGAGGCGTGGGGGGCGGAGATGACTATTCTCGCTGCCACTGACCGGCAGGATGTATTGGCTGGGGCTGATTTTGTCATCGTTTCCATTGAAGTGCCGCCGCGGGAAGAATTGTGGCGCATGGATTGGGAGATTCCCCTGAAACACGGCCTGCGCCAACCGTATGGCGAAAACGGCGGGCCGGGCGGTCTGATGCACGCCTGCCGCCAGATTCCCCCCTTTATGGAAATTGTGCGGGATATGGAGGCGTTGTGCCCTGACGCCTGGCTGATCAATTTCAGCAATCCTCTGCCGCGTATTACGCGGGCGGTGACGAAGTACAGCCGTATCAAGACGGTGGGAAAGTGCCATCAGATCAATGTGGGGTACGGCATCGTGGCTATTTTGCTGCGGGAGCGGTACGGCATTGACGTTCCGGACGGCGTCAATCTCCATTCTGACCCCAATAACGTGCCGGTAATTGCTCAAATGGCGCAAGTCGGCCGTAAATATATGCAGATCAAATCTGCCGGACTCAACCACTTCATCTGGCTTTGGGACATCCGCGACAAAGAAACGGGGGAAGATTTATACCCCGCCCTCCGTGCCGCGCTGGATGACGCCCCGCCGACGCTGGAGCCATTTTCGATGGATTTATTCCGCATTTACGGCTATTGCCCCATCCCCGGCGACACCCATCTGGTGGAATACCTGCCCTGGCTGCATGATCCTCTCGCCAAACCGTGGGAAACGTACCAGATTCCCCTCTACGACTGGGGCGGCAATGAGGCGGCGCGGGATTTTATGCTGGACATGATGCGGCAAATGGCGGACGGGGCGCTGCCGGTGGCGGGGATGCAGCAGTCGCCCAGCGAGGGAGCGGTGGAAATTATTGCCGGCATTGCCGGGGATGAGAATGTGTACGAGGAAACGGTGAACATCCCCAACCGGGGGGCAATTGACGGTCTGCCGGCCGAAACGATTGTAGAGATTCCGGCGCTGCTGGGGGGAATGGGGGTGCAGGGAGTGCAGATGGGTTCGCTGCCGTGGCCCATTATGGAGTTGCTGCGGCGGGAGGCGGCGTTGGTGGAGATGGTGGTGGATACGGCCGTAACCGGTGACCGCCAACTCGCCCTGCAAACCCTCCTCCTCGACCCCATGATCAACGACGTCAACCGCGCCCGTGCCATCCTGGACGACTACCTGACGCAGTTTGCCGACTATCTACCCCAGTTTTGAGTGTTAGATTGGTTCAATCTGCCAGATTGAACCAATCTAAACCGCCCGTCTGACCGGAAACACTTTCCTCCTGAATTGAAAGGGAAAACCTGGTAAACCGCTCAACGTACAGTAGCAGACTGACAATTATACTATATTGACAAAGCCAGCCTTTGCTGACTGAGTTCTAACCGGCGCAGGCCGGTTTTGCAGCCGTTGCCGCGAATTTATTCGCCGTCGAGCGGGGCAAAGAGGGGAGATTTGATGAGGCCCCATTTGTGCAGGCGGAAGATGAGAGAGGTTTTCAGGACGCCCAGCCCGTAAGCTGTGGAATTTTTGAAGCTGATAGACGAAGAATCGTCCATGTAGCGGGTGGGGCAGGTGATCTCGCCAACGGCATACCCTTTGTAGATGATTTGACATAACATCTGGTTGTCAAAGATAAAATTGTTGGAATTGGCGTCAAGGGGCAGGGTGGTCAGCAGTGCGCGGGTGAAGCCGCGGTAGCCGGTGTGGTATTCGGACAGTTTGTAGCCGATGATCAGATTTTGCACGGCCGTTAAAAACCGGTTCGAGACGTACTTGTACAAGGGCATTCCTCCCTTCCGCGCCCCCACGCCCAAAATGCGCGACCCCAGCACGCAGTCAAACACCTCCTCCGCCAGCAGCGAAGCCATGGCCGTAATCAATTTGGGCGTGTATTGGTAATCCGGGTGGAGCATGATGACGATGTCCGCGTTGAGGGATACGGCCGTTTTGTAACACGTCTTCTGATTCCCCCCATACCCCAAATTGGTATCGTGGACAATCGTGTTGATCCCCAACTCTTGCGACACTTCCACCGTGTGATCCTGGCTCACGTCATCCACCAGCACCACCTCATCCACAATGTCGTGGGGAATTTCCTCATACGTGCGCCGCAGCGTCTGCTCCGCGTTGTACGCC
>JAJRTP010000693.1 GCA_024278255.1 Chloroflexota bacterium
TAGCGTAATGCGACTCATCGGGATTGCCCCCTACCCGGTCCCGTTTTTCCACCAAGACGGCCGTATACCCCAAGTCAGCTACTGTGCGCGCTGCCTCCAACCCGGCCGGCCCGGCGCCAATTATGAGTACCTTGTCTGACATAGTTTCCTCCATTTCAGTTTGCAGTTTTCAGTGTTCAGTTTTCAGTTTTCAGTGAACACTAACTGAACACTGATTACTGAATCAAACACCCAACACCACCGGATCCGCCTGGTCCCAGGTCATCACCATTTCTCCGGCACGGATAGCTTCCAAATCATCCTGGAATTCATCCCAGTATTTTTCCCAGTCAATGCCCAGTTTTTCCATAAGCGGCCGCCAATCGGCGGTATGCCAATGTAATTGCAGCACCCGGAAAGGATGCGCGCCCATCGCCAACGCCGCCACCTGCGCGTCGGACAGAACAGGAATGCCTACTCTGAAATCATGTGCTTTGGCGGCAAACTGGCTCTTGTCCAACGTAGTTACGCAGCCGGTGTCGTGCGTAACAACCAAATCGGGATTCACCTCATCCTTCATCACCTGGATTTTGCGCTGCACGGCAAAGGAGCGGGTAAAGTCCCGCTGCACCAGCACATGCCGGAAACCGAAACCACAGCAATCAAACCAGGTCGAGTAATCCGGCACCTCTGCCCCCAATGCCTCCATCGTAGCCGTAACCGTCGCCGTGCGCTGGCCGCCAAAAATATCGGGGTCATAGATAGCATCTTCCGCCACAATTTTGTGGTAATGGCAGGCCGTATGCACCGTCGCCGTGATATTACTGAAATCCACCACCTGGCTTTCGGCGATATGATGGCGCATAACGTGAATCCATTCGCTGTAATGCACAATTTCTTCAGGCACGACCAATGGTTTGCCTAATTTTGCCAGCACGCGGCGCACTTCTGCCCGGTATTCAGGGTGATGGACGATTTCTTCGCGGCACTCTTTATAATGGCCGAAGCTGGTGCCGCAATGGATGAGCGGGTAGTATCCCGTCTCGTAAGCGGCAGCAAAGTTGCGCGACATGACGGCCAACTGGGCCACCGGATTCGATGTGCCGGAAGCGTAATAGTTCCAGCCGGTGCAAGAAGTCTGATCGGTGGGGTCCAGATAATCTATCTCAAACTGGCGGTGCAGCCAGAAAACGGCCGCCGTGTAACCGGGAATATGGCCGCACTGGCCGCAGGATTTGTGATGCCAGGTGTGCGCGATGGGGATTTTTTTGGTACGGCCGTATTTCGTCTGCACTTCCACATACGGCTCCGGCACCCGCTGCACAATCAACTCACCCTTCGCCTCCAGTTCAAACAACTCCTCCCGTATATCGTGCGTCGGCGCGTTGGCCGGGTCGCGGCGCACAGGCTGCATTTTCTTCTGCAAGATATTATCTACCGGAATAAAACTTGTCGCACTCATTCCCATTCCTCCAGTTCTTCTTCCATCACATCCACCAGCAAGTCGAATAAACCTTCGTCAACTTCCTCGATGATGTCTATATTGCCCGTCTCAAACCAGATGGTATACAGTTCGCGCAAGGTGCTGTCATCCGTACGCCAGGCCGCATCCGTTACGCCGCGCAGCGTGTCTACGGGGATGGCCTGCCGCCACGCCTGCATATTGCCCTTAAAACTGGATACCCATGGCCCCCAATCGGGGAAAAAGTCGGGCTGAAGCATATCAGGCGAAACCTGATTGCCTTTTAGCATCACTTTGTAAATAACGCGGGTGTACCCTTGCAGCACATCTCTGGCCTCCTGCAAACCGTTGCGCACCGCCATTTCCCGGATGATGGTCACTAGCCCGCCGGGGTTGTTCTGGCGCGGGCAGCGCACACAGGCGAAGCATTGAGCACAGTTCCAAATGTCTTCCACCAAAATTTCGTAGAAGCGTTCCACATCTTCCCGCGCCATCGCCTGGGCAATCACACGCGGGCTGTAATCGTAGAACCGCGCCGAGGGGCAGGCAGACACGCAAATGCCGCACTCGTAACAACCATAAAGATATTCCGGGTACCGTGGATCAGCCTTCGTTTCCAGGAAAAGCCGCTCCTTTTCCTCATACGGCACGTCCGGATATTTATTGGTTACTTTTCCCAATGTCCATTCTGCCAAGTTACACCTCCGTTTTCGGTATTCGGTTATCGGTTATCAGTAATCGATTACCGTTCACCGTTCACCGCTTCAATTGCGGCTGCCAACTCATCTCGTTTGGGCACGCCGGTAAAGCGGCGCTCACCAACAAAGACGGTGGGGACTGTCAATATCTGCTCTGCTTTGGCAATTTCCCGGCCTTTGGCGCTGCCCAGACTGATGATACGTAAGGAAATGTCGGGCCGTTCCTCTGCCACTTCCTGCGCCAGACGAATGGCTTGGGGGCAGGTAGCGCAAGTGGGATGAGTAAATACGCGCAGGGAAATCATGGTGGTGGCTGGTTACTAGCCACTGAAAACTCCGGAAAACTAAAAAATCATATTGCAAACGATAAAATGTCTTCCCATTCAGAGTCGGTTAGCTCTGACTGTTCACGCATCTGCTCGACATGGCGATGAATAAGCAGATTTCGAAGTCCTTCTAAAAAGAA
>JAJRTP010000694.1 GCA_024278255.1 Chloroflexota bacterium
ATCTCCCGAATGTTTTCCAGCATTTGGCGGGTGGGGCCGCCGCCGCCGTCGCCGTAGCCGAAAGACATCAACAAAGGGGGCGTTTGTCCCGGCGCGCCCCCGTCTTTTTGCTGAAAATTTGTCCAGGTATTCAACGCTTCAGAGGGGGAGGCTTTGGCGTTGTACGTGGCGGCATGCGCGCCGTTTTCATGAGTGGGGCTAAAATGGGTCAGCACCCGCGTGCCGTCCAGCCCCTGCCACCAGAACGAATCACAGGGGAAGCGGTTGTATTCGTTCCAGCCGATTTTGATGGTGAAAAAGTATTCCAGCCCCGCTTCCCTGATTAATTGGGGCAGATTCCATGCGTAGCCGAAAACATCGGGCAGCCACAGAACAGATGACTCTGCCTTCGGCCCAAAATGCCGCCGGAAATAATTGCGCCCCAGCAAAAATTGGCGGGCCAGCGATTCGCCGCCGGAGATATTGCAATCGGCCTCTACCCACATACCGCCAATCGGCTCCCACCGATTTTCGGCCACGCGCTGTTTAATGGTTGCAAACAACGCCGGATAATCCTGCCGAACAAATTCGTAGAGCCGGGGCTGGCTTTGGGTAAATTTAAATTCGGGGAACTGCTCCATCAGCCGGATGACGTTATAGAAAGAGCGCCCCGCTTTTTGCCGGGTTTGGCCCAACGTCCACAGCCATGCCACGTCAATGTGAGCGTGTCCCACCGCCGTAATATCTACATCCAGCGGCGCGCCGGAACGGGCAACGCCCTGGCGCAAGGTTTCATACGCCGCCGGCACGCTGCCGTAAAATCGCTCATCAAACGGCTCGCGGGTGTCCAGCGCCTTGAATGCGGCGTCAAGGGCGTTGTAAAGGTGCGCCCGCGAGGGATTATTGTCATCCAGATTATCGGCAATGCCCAACGCTACCCGCGCCAAAGCGATGAAATTGCGGGTGGGCGGCTCAAGTTGAACCAGCGCGCATTGACGCATCAGCAATTTGGCATTCGGGTTACCGCGTAAAGCAACGTTGCCCCACTGCCCTTCGGCCTGATTGCCCATTAACCCCACCCAGCCGTGCAAAGCCAGGTTGTGCATCCTGCCCCGTTTCAAATCCGGGGGCAACATAATTTCCTGATGATGGCGGTCGCAAGCGGCCCAGGGCGTACCATTGAGGTAGAGCAGGGCTTCGGGGTGGCTGAAGTCTCCGGCTTCTCCCAGGGGCAGGAGCAAGGCAACGGGGATTTCAGCGTCCCAATCAGGGGGAATTTCAAATTGGGAGCGCAACACAAAATTCGCCGCCCGCCGGCCCCAATAGTCGCCCGCCCGGATTGTTTTCCAACCGGAATCATCAAATGCCGGGGCAACGGGAGGGGGCGCAAACGGACCGTCCAACTCGCAGTAGCGAAATTTTGCCAGAGGACGATGTTGCCGGTACACAAGCGGGGCAATTAACGTGAGACGTTTGGCAAGTTTCTTTGCCGTGAAACGCATTTGGTGAAGCATTAGTGCCGCCTCCGGCGTAATTTTACTGTTCGCAACCGCAAGAGCGGCGAATGACCATGCGCATATCGACGCCCTCTTCAACCAGGGCGGGAAATTTCCCTTCGCGTTTCTGATAGATCAGCGCGTTGTACAAATGCCGAAAAGCCAGCCGGCCGGCATTTCCGGCGCGCTGGTCTACCGTGGTAATATTCATCATCTTTGCCAGAGGGAGGTTGTCGAAGCCGGTGACGGGTATGTGGATGTCCTTGCGTGAGGCTGCCGTAACAACCGCCGCTGCCAACGTGTCAGAAGTGCAGACAATGGCCTGGATTTTTTCTTTGGGGGGCAGGGTTTCGTTCAGGGCGCAAATTTGGTCGCAGGATTTGTAGCCCTCTTCAAAAGAATGTTCGGCCACCTTGAATATCAAATGCTCATCGTAGGGAATATCGTTCAGAGCCAGAGCGCGGGCGTAGGCATCGTTACGCGCCACCCGGCTCCAGTCATCAAAGTCTGTTGCCCCCATTTTAAGCGGATTTGAGGTATCCAGCGTAACAAAAGCCAATCTGCGATAATTGTGATACTTGATCAGGTGTTGATCGATTAAATCCTGCAACAGATGTTCGTTGGGGGGGAGGATGTTGGCGACTACCGGCGGATTTTTTATGCGATTGTGAATAGTAACCACCGGCAATTGATGCTGGTTTAAAATGTGAAGTTGCTCCGGGCTGATGTACAGCCCCACCGCTATCAGGCCATCCACAATATCCAGAAAAGGCATTTGCCCAAAAAACGCATCCCGTGATTCAACGGTGGTAATATCAAAGATAAAGCGGTGAAAGCCCAAAATATCGGCTTCCCGATGAACCCCGGACAAAATTTCGAGGTAAAAGCCGGGGCTGATACTGGTAAGCGGCATGGCAATGCCCACCGCATTGTGTTGCTGTTTACGCAACCCCTGCGCCGCGCGGCTGGGAACATAGCCCGTAATTTCAACCAGTTTGCCCAGGCGTTCAATGTTTTTCCCGGATAACTTGCCGCGCTTGTCTCGCAAAAAGTTGGAAATAGAAGCGGTAGACAAACCGGAAAGCGCCGCCAGCAGTTTAATATCGGGGGCTACAGACTGGTTGTTTTCTCGCCGCCGCGTGAGCCAGTTTCGGTAAATTTGTTTTACTTCCTTGGGGTCACGTTCAAATATGCGGGCAATTTCGGTGACGGGCAGCTTTGCAACACTCATAAAGCGGCATCCTCAACTGGTAGTTTAAAAGTTAAACGTTTTACTTAATAAACTGAAACAAGGGTTAACCAAAGCTATCATATCATACTTCGCCAATTCGTCAAACTTCCCGGCGTAGATTTTTCCATAAATTTTTATAAGGCATAATCAGTATTACCAAAGAAAACGCCTGTAAATTGCGTTTTCGGGGCGATATTTTCGGGATTTTCCTCTTTAAGGCGGGTTAAATTTGCTTTGGGGCGATACTTGCTCTCAAATCGAATCGCGTTCCAATTCAAATCTGCATTTGACAAGCGGCCCTTTCTGCATTACACTTGGGTTATTCGATTTAGTTAATTATTTAACCTGATGTAACAAACGTCCGAAGTCAATAAAGATTTCATTGCGCCAACGCAATCAGCCATATTATCAGGCACACGCCGGATATTAAAGCCGGTTTCAGCCTGTTTAACATCCTTTTTCTTTATTATAACTCACCTTACGCAGTTTGATATTTGACAGAAAGTCAATTTGCGTGTAAGAGCCTC
>JAJRTP010000695.1 GCA_024278255.1 Chloroflexota bacterium
AAGATGGCCGCCGCACCGACACCTAAAAAGAGAGCGGCAAACACAGCTTTCAGAGAATTGGCAGAAACGGCCGTATCCCCTCCACGCTTCTTTCCCCACAGATACCCCGCCAAATGCCACACCGCCCAGGCCGCCAATACGCTAAAAAAGAGCAGGGCCATCAGATTGTGGGATAGGATAACGGCCGCAGTGAGGAGAACGGCCGTGACAAAGCCCAATCCCCCCGCCACACCCCGCCGCAGTCTGTCCAGTGCCCACAAGGCCAGCGGGAACACGCCCAAACTGAACGATTCTGCCAAAACACCGCGCGCGTGGGGATCAATGTATTGCACGTAGGGAGCGTAGAGGTAGACGGCCGTAGCTACATACCCCGCCCCGCGCCCCCAATTATCCCGCACAAAACCATACATCCCCAAAGCCGCCGCCAGCAGCCCCAGAACAAAGACAAACTTCACCCCGTCCACCGCATCAAACACCGGCCACCGCTCCACCAGCAGCCCCAGATAATACGTCAGCGGCGCATAATAATTGAAGATAGGGTAGCCATATCCGTGATAAAAATTCGGCGCCCAACGCGGATAAAACTCTCCACCGGCCACCAACTGCCCCAACTCATGCAGCCGAAACACGTGCAACTCTGCATCCGTCCCCACCGGCAAACTGCCCCGGCTGATAAACGGCCACAACGCCAGCAGCGCAATCGCCAGAACGACCAAATAGCCGGAGTCTATACGAGATAAATAAATTCTAAAACGAGACATGAGGGGATTGGTAATTGGGTAATTCAGGAAATCGCTTTCCGGGCGATTTGCAAAATCGCCCTACAACCAAATTCGTTCCTTCCACAATTCGTTGTACTCACCCACACAAAAAACGTGGGATGCGCGACAATCGCACATCCCACGTTTTCATACATTACATATCACGTGCTAATTCATGCGCTCCGCCACAATACGGGCAATCTCATCCGGGTTTTCCGCCACGGTCACACCGGCGGCCGTCAGCGCGGCCATCTTACTTTCCGCCGTACCCGCCTTACCTTCAATGATGGCGCCAGCGTGCCCCATTCGCTTGCCGGGAGGAGCTGTGCGGCCGGCGATAAAGGAAGTCACCGGTTTGGTCACGTACTGGGCAATGTACGCCGCCGCCTGTTCCTCCGCATTGCCGCCAATCTCGCCAATCATCACAATCTGGTCCGTGTCCGGATCATCCTCAAACAAGGCCAGAATTTCAATAAAGCTCAATCCGGCAATGGGATCGCCACCAATGCCAATACAGGTCGTCTGACCAATGCCCATTTTAGTCAGGGCGTCAATCACCTCATAGGTCAACGTGCCGCTTTTGGAAACCACGCCCACATTACCGGGAATGGCAATGCTGCCGGGAATAATACCCACTTTGGCTTCCCCCGGGGTCAGCAAGCCGGGGCAGTTCGGGCCAATCAGATTGATGCCTTTGGTATCCAGATAAGCCCGCGCGTCAATCATATCCAGCACCGGAATATGCTCCGTCAGGCAAACGATCAGTTCAATACCGGCGTCGGCCGCTTCATAAATAGCGTCTACCGCAAAACGGGCCGGCACAAAGATGAGCGAGGTATTGGCGTCAGTCGCTTCCTTCGCCATCTTCACCGTATCAAACACAGGCACACGCTGGCCGGCCGCCTCAAACCATTGGCCGCCCTTGCCCGGCGTCACGCCGCCGACCACATTGGTGCCATATTCCATCATTTGCGTCGTATGAAAACTGCCTTCACGGCCGGTAATACCTTGCACCAGCAGGCGAGTATCTTTGTTCACTAAAATGCTCATGCGCTTGCGCCTCCTCTGGCCGCGGCCACTGCTTTTTGAGCGGCATCGGAAAGGGTTACGGCCGTTTCCATATTCGCTTCCGCCAAAATCGCCCGGCCTTCTGCTGCATTCGTGCCCGCCAGCCGCACCACCATCGGCACATCCGGCTGAATCTGGTTCAATGCCTCCAGAATACCTTCAGCTACAATATCGCCGCGGGTAATGCCGCCAAAAATGTTAATCAAGACCGCTTCCACATTAGAATCAGACAAAATCAGGCGCAAAGCGGTAGCCACCTGCTCCGCCTTAGCCCCACCGCCAATATCCAGGAAATTAGCCGGGCCGCAGCCGTATTCGTCGCCATAATTTTTGACTACATCCATCGTAGCCATCGCCAGACCGGCCCCATTGACCATACAACCAATATTGCCATCCAACTGAATGAAGTTAATGCCGCTGAGACGGGCTTCCTTCTCCGCATCCGTCTCCTCGTCCAAGTCCCGCATTTCTCCCAGACGAGGATGGCGGTACAGGCTGTTGTCATCAATGGTCATTTTACCGTCCAAAGCCATCAGCTTACCCTCGCCGGTGATAACCAGAGGGTTAATCTCGGTCAGGGAAGCATCGTCTGCCTTGAAGCATTCATACAATCCCGCCACAATTTTGTGGAAATCACGCCAAAGCTCACGGGGCAGGTTCATCGCTGAGGCCAAATAAGTGCTTTGATAACCGCGCACACCCACGGCCGGTTCCACGTGAACTTTGAAGATTTTCTCCGGTGTCTTTTCATTCACCTCTTCGATGTCCATACCGCCTTCGGCCGAACCCATAATCATTGATTTACGAGCAGCCCGGTCAATCAGAACGGCCAGATATATCTCCTGATCAATACCGCCGGGCGCTTGCTGATCGATCAGCACCTTGCGCACAGTAAATCCTTTAATGTCCATGCCCAAAATTTCGGCGGCCCGTTCTTCGGCTTCATCGGGGGTGTTGGCTAGTTTGATACCGCCGGCTTTCCCCCGGCCGCCAATGGGCACCTGGGCTTTGACGACAACACGGCCGCCCAAATCGCGGGCAATTTCCCGCGCTTCGGCCGGGGTAGTAGCTACATCACCCTGGGGAATGGGCACACCGTGTTCTGCAAATAATCGTTTGGCTTGATATTCGTGCAGATTCACTCAATTACTCCTTATTAGTGGGATTTTGGCGTGACACGTGATGCGTGATGCGTGAAGACGCATTCGCGCTACGGTGTCATCGCTACAAAAATAAAGCGAACGCCAGCAGGGTTCGCTTCCTTCAGATTATTAATACGCTGGATGGGCGCAAAAGAAATTATAGCACGGCCGTACCCAACCGGCTAAAACCATCGCATAATTCGCAGCAAATTTTAATGCCCTTTACAGGTTGACCAAAAACGAGATTACCGTACCATTGGTAAAAACATATTGCGTATTGCGTACCGGAAAAGTTTTACGCAATACGCAATACGAAAAGGAGAGATCATGGAATATCGTCAATTAGGCAATTCGGGAGTGCGTGTGTCGCTTATTGGCCTGGGCACCAATCAATTCGGCCGTAAAGTAGAGCAGGCCGACGTCAACAACATCATTGATGCTGCGCTGGATATGGGCGTAAATTTTATTGACACGGCCGACGTCTACACAGACGGCGAATCGGAAAAATCACTGGGGGAAGCTCTCAAAGGAAAATGGGATAAATTCGTCGTGGCTACCAAAGTCTACTTCCCTGTCGGCGAAGGCCCCAACGACCGGGGGGCCTCCCGCTACCATATTATGAACGGCGTGGAAGCCAGCCTGCGCCGCCTGCAAAGCGACCATATTGATCTGTACCAACTGCACCGCTGGGACGAAACCACCCCCATCGCCGAATCCCTGCGCGCCCTGGACGACTTGGTACGCAGCGGCAAGGTGCGCTACATAGGCGCGTCTGCTTACGCCGCCTGGCAGTTGGCCGAAGCCAATCTGCTGGCGGAACTACGCGGCTGGTCGTCCTTTGTCACTGTGCAATCCCATTATCACATGCTGGAGCGGGAAGTAGAAAAGGAAGTCATCCCCTACTGCCGGGCGCACAACGTCGGCTTTATCCCTTACTTTCCCCTGGCCGGCGGTTTTCTCACCGGTAAATACAAACGGGGCCAAGCTATACCGCCCGGATCACGCGGGGAAACGAGCAGCTATGTGCAAAATTACATGACGGACGCCAACTACACCATCGTAGAGCAACTCACAACGTGGGCCGGAGAACGAGACCGCACGATGGCAGAACTGGCGTTGGCCTGGCTGCTGGCCCAGTCGCAAGTCTGCTCTGTCATTTCCGGTCTGACCCGATTAGAGCATTTACAGCAGAATGTCAAAGCGGCGGATTGGGAACTGACGGCCGTAGACCTGGAAGAAATCGCCGCCATCCTAAACAACGCCTAATCAAATCTGCCAATCCAGACCAAATGTGATATTCTTACCGTCCTGTCAACCAACCAAATAACGCGGTCACAGGTCAATTCTGTGGCCGCTTTTCATGTACTGAGAATGAGCGAACAAACAATCAACCCTGTCCAACTAAATAATGAAATCCAGGCCCGGCGCACCTTTGCCATCATTTCCCATCCCGACGCCGGGAAAACCACCCTGACGGAAAAACTGCTCCTGTACGGCAACGCCATTCACCTGGCCGGCAGCGTGCGCGCCCGGCGCAACCAACGCGCCGCCACCTCCGACTGGATGCAAATGGAACAAGACCGGGGCATTTCCATCACCTCTACCGTCCTGCAATTCCCTTATGAAGGACGCATCATCAACCTGCTGGACACCCCCGGCCATCAAGACTTCTCCGAAGACACCTACCGCACCCTGATGGCCGCCGACTGCGCTGTGATGGTGCTGGATGCCGCCAAAGGCGTGGAAACCCAAACGGTTAAGCTGTTTGAAGTTTGCCGCCGCCGGGGCATTCCCATCTTCACCTTCATTAACAAGATGGATCGGCCGGCGCTGGACCCGCTGGAACTGCTGGACGAGGTAGAAAATGTGCTGGGGATGCAGCCTGTCCCCATGAACTGGCCTATCGGCGACGGCTCTTCCTTCATGGGCGTATTCGACCGGCAGACAGAGCAGGTGCATTTGTATGACCGCACCGCCCGCAACCAAACCATCTCCCCGGAATACATCACCACGATGGACGATCCGCGCATCCGGGTCGGATTGAGCGACGCGCAGTACGAAGATTTGCTCTTGAATATCGGCCTGATGGACGAATTGGCCGAATTTGACGAAGCGGCCTTCCTGCGGGAAGAGCAAACGATGGTCTACTTTGGCTCGGCGCTGACCAATTTTGGCGTGCAGCTTTTCCTGGATGATTTCATCAAGTACGCCCCGCCCCCGGCCGCCTACAATAGCGATACCGGAGTGATTGATCCTTTGAGCAACGGATTTTCCGGCTTTGTCTTCAAGATTCAGGCAAATATGGACCCGCGTCACCGGGACAGTGTGGCGTTTTTGCGAATTTGCAGCGGCCGTTTTGAACGGAACGCCCAAGTCAAGCACCCACGCACCGGCAAACCGCTCAAACTCTCCCGCACCTACACCTTTTTTGCCGACTCGCGGGAAGTGGTGGACGAGGCGTATGCCGGGGACATTATCGGCCTGCCCGGCAACCGGGAATTTCAGATTGGGGACACGATCAGCAGCAAAGGCGGCTTCCGCTTTGATCCCATTCCCCGCTTCCCGGCGGAACATTTTGCCCGGCTGATCAATCTGGACATCAGCAAGCAGAAGCAGTTTTTGAAAGGGCTGCGCCAACTGGAAACGGAAGGGGCGATGCAAGTGCTGTATGAAACAGACGCTGCCCGGCGCGACCCGATTTTGGGCGTCGTAGGCGTGTTGCAGTTTGAAGTGGTGCAGGCGCGGCTGGCGGGTGAGTACAACGTAAAAACAAAATTGGAACCGCTGCCCCACCAACTGGCCCGCTGGGTGGAAGGCCCGGCCGACATTATTGACAAGCTGCCCTGGCGTTATGGCATGATGCGCACCCAGGACGTAGACGGCCGTCTCGTAGCTCTCTTCTCCACCCCCCATGAATTAAAATATTACAGCGAAAAGTACCCGGAACTGCGGTTTGAGGCGATTACGGCTTGATGTTGGGGGATTCGGAGATTAACTTGGCTGATTTTACAGCAAACAAAGTCACTTCTTTTACTGCACGACAAAAGGTCAATGTGTTGTTGTTGGATAAGGCAGGAACAGGCTTGATGGCTGAGTCACCGGTACTTGCAACAGTTGATAGCCGTTTGTGCTGGCGCGTACCCGTTGTTTTGTCTTTACCCGGACACGGCCGTTTAGGTCTGGTGGGCACAATTGACGTAGACATGCAAACCTCCGACATACTAATGTCCCCATCTGCTATCGAAACCATTATCGATAATGCCAACCAGCTTGCTCAACGTACCGCTTCTGCCAGATAATCGGCCGTAATCTCCTCCACTTCCGTCAAGCTCTGCCACACTTCATACATAAAATATTCCGCTTCCCGCATGTTAGGGCCAAACGTATCATAGAGAAATTGGTTGGCATCCGGGCTGAGGGTGACGGCGGGGGTTTGAGGGATGGCGAAGAAGGTGAAACGGCGCTCAATCCAGGCGGCGTAGGTGGCAGGGGTCACGGCCGTAGCCACGTCAAAACTCCATAGCGGCCAGCCCCGCCATTGAAAACGAGACGCCAAATCCACATGCGAGCTAACAATCAGCCGCCGCCCCTCCCCCAGCTTCAGCCAACGCCGTCGCTGCCGCCAGTTCAACCGCTGCGCCTCATCCAGAACGAACACGTCAAAACGGCCGTCTCCCTTCCCGAACCAATTTTGCCCTTCCGGGATATATTCGTAAGCGACTGCCTGCCCACTCTGCTCCAGTTGCGCCACCATTTGCAACAGCGTACTCGTCTTGCCGCAGCCATCCCGCCCCAACAGTTGGATGTGTATTGGTACCTCTGTTAACGCCGCCGCCACCTCGTCCGGCAGAAAGGATACGGCCGTCCACTCCTCCTCCGTCAACGCGCCAAACGGATTTTTCCGGTAACCCAGACGATGATGCGAAAAGTACGGCCGTTTCTGTTTCATCATCCCAAAATCTGCCCTAATCCCAGCAAAAAATCAAAAATCAGGGCAATAAACACCATTTGTTTGAGGAGAGGATTGAGTTTGAGGGGATCAGTTGTGCGGGTAACGGCCGTGCCCTGCCACAAAAGCAGCGGCAAAGCCAACACAAACAAAAACTGCCAGACCGAGTGAAAAGTAACCACGCCATACAACCCCGCTAAAACGAAGGCCACACCGAGCAGCAGCCAATGATACAGCCGCGCCTTCACCGGCCCCAACCGCACCGGAATCGTCCGCTTGCCCGCCTGCGCGTCCGATTCAATGTCCCGGATATTGTTCACGTTCAGCACCGCTGCCGCCATCAACCCGGCGCTGGCAGCCGGCAGCAATAACGTCCACTGGAGCGACAACGCCTGCAAATAATACGTCCCCAGCACGCCCACCAAACCAAAAAAGACAAAAACAAACAAGTCGCCCAACCCGGCGTAGCCGTAAGGATTTTTTCCCGCTGTGTAATTGACCGCCGCCCATATAGAAGCGGCCCCCAACAACAAAAACAACAGCACCAATGGCAGCGCCCCCAAACCAAACGCCGCAATCACCAACGCCAGCCCGGAAACGGCCGCCAGCACGGTAAACAACCCCATCGCTCGCTTCATCTCCTGTGCCGTGATGATGCCGGACTGCACCGCCCGCTGCGGCCCTTCACGCTCCGCATGATCCGCACCGTGTACGGAATCGCCGTAATCGTTCGCCAGATTAGAAAGGATTTGCAGGAATACGGCCGTAATCACACACAAAACCAATACCACCCAATTCAATACCCCGCCCGCCGCCGCCAAAAACCCGCCCAACATAATGCAGGCCAACGCCAACGGCAACGTGCGCAGCCGCAGCGCCCCCAGCCATGCTTTTCGTTTGTCCATCGTCTGTGTCGTCATGCCGAAATTATAAACACGTTACGCCAAACAGCGTAGGGCGATTTTGTAAATCGCCCCGAAACGATTTACAAAATCATTCTACACTCTCCCCGAAACGGCCGTTTTGTGCTATCCTTCCCTCACTATAAACTGACCAGTCGGTTCACAAAACCGACAGTAAGACAATCCGCAGATTACGCCGATTCCAATCCTGAAAAAATCCGCGTAATCCGCGGCTAAAAAACACAACCATGGACAACGACCCCAAATCCCG
>JAJRTP010000696.1 GCA_024278255.1 Chloroflexota bacterium
AGGCGTTCAGGTAAGTCCTTAATTTCGTTAAGATTTAAGCCCCATTGGGCAAGAAGGTTTTTTTTGAGTGTTCATGCGCTATTTATACAGGAAACGGCTCTCATGAGCCTAATTTAACATTGTCAAAATAGGCACTTATAAAAAGAGATTGGCCGGCATATTCTGGGCCGACGGTGAGTAACGGCCGTCCATAAGCCCATCCCGCCAGATTGTGTTGCTGTAAATTTTTTATTATGGCCTCTACTTTCACCCCTTTGGCAGAATGGGAGCCGGGATTATTTAGAATGTACAGATTTCGGGCATTAACTTCACTGGGAACTGTATTGACGTAATCCGGCGGCCCGGCCCAAATTTCAAAACTGTTGTTAGATGCGCCGCTCAATGAGGTGACGTCTAAAAAAATGATACGTTCGTTGTTGGCAGGATTTGTAATACTGTCAGGAATATCCTGAGTGAGGTCTATTTCAAAACTTGTGGCTGAACCGGGGTCGGTTGGTACGTCTATACCTGGCTGGTCAAAATCCCAACCGAAGCTAATTTCAGTTCCCGGTGAAACCCAACGCATGTCGGTATTGTGGTCACCGGTGTCTCGAATGCCATCGCCAATTTGACCTGTGTAACTGGTTAAATCCACACGGGAAACTGACCCGTCATTGTTCTCGCGGTAATAGTAAAGTTGATATAGTGTAGCCGTATTGTAACGGGAATCATAGCTGCCGGGAGTACCGCAACCCCCGTTCCCCGGCGCAGCCCCTGTTCCCCGGTTTTCGTCAACGCGCACCAGCCAGTAAGGATTGACCTCATCCAAAGCCAGATCGATAATCGGTACGCCGCTGCCGTCTACTTCATCGGTAGGGAGAGCGCAAACATCTTTTCGATCAGCACTGCCACCATCGCTGCCGCATTGTTTGTTTACTGTGACAGAAAGGCCGCCATCGTTGATTGCAGTGTCTGAACGCAGGATTGTATGGTTGTTTTCGGTTTGGTTGATGGAGTCCGGGTCGAATAGTTCGACTCGTAAGATGTTGGAGGGATAGTCTGCTGGGATGCGAATCTGATATTGGTAAGTATATGGTCCCGGCGCCCACGGGCTGTTCAAAGGGGAGAAAGGATCGCCATAATCCACACAGATATTGGGGCCAAAAACTGACAGGTTGTTGGTGTTTATCAGGCCGGAATTTGATGTGCGGCTGACGGGTATGCCTTGAAAAAAGTTGACAGGATCGTTGGTTACGGCCGTATCCCCCTTTGCCCCCTGCCCCGAAAACGCATACAGTCCCGCCACTACCATACTCAAAAGTGCAAATACAAACGGTAACGCCAACTTGATTTTCATAACACCCTCCAAAGACGGCCAATTCTGTTTAAGATTGGCTCAATCTAACGCCGACAACCAGACCGATAAGGAATACGATGAGAATCAGGATAATGATACCTGCTGCGGAAATTGTGATCACGACGACCTCCCAAAATGCACACGCTTATCATACCATAAGAGACCGGGCCGGCGCTTACAAATTACACACAGGCAGATGACGCGCAGGTGATAAAAAGATAAACAGCAGGTTGCCAGACGGCCGTTTCCCTTTTACAATGTGCCTGTTATGGATCAACCGAGGTTGCAGGCAGCGCAATTACAGAGGGGACACCCGTTGGTGTGGACGGCCGTCTTGCGTCAACGGGTGGGGATAGAAGGTGTGGTGGTGACGGCCGTATCCGCCCAGCCTGTACACCGCGCTTCCTTCAGAAATCGGGTAACTCGTTATCTGCTGGCGCTTGATGGTTATACCGATTCCATCACCTTCATTGGTAAACGTACCACCTTAAGAGAAGTGTATTTTTACCAGAATTTGAGCGATCAACTGCCGGGCGTCGCCCCTGGCTGTCATTTTCAACACGAAGCCGAAGATGGGAAACGCGGTTGGGTGATACTGGATGACGTGCCTGACCAGATTCCGCCGCAAAAATGGGCTGCCGCCGATCTGGAAATTCTGGCCGGGACCCTGGCTGATTTGCACGCCGGCTTTTGGAATCGAGAAGAAATGCTGACGGCAGAAGGATTGCCCTGGTTTATCGGTGGCCGTCAATATGCCTGGGAGGAATTGAAAGCGGAGCATCCCGTCTATTTTGCAGAAGGGCCGGGGGCAATTTTGTCGGAACACGCCGTTGAGCGCTCCGGAAATCTGGCCCCGACGCTGCTGAAAGCGGCCAACGGTCTGGCGGTGATGCGCGCCCTGAACGGCTGGCCCGGCATTCTGGGCGAAACCCATCTGACTATTGCTGCTGATTTGCTGGACGACCCGGTGCCTATGCTGGAACCACTGCGTCGCCTGCCACCCACGCTTTTGCATGGCGCGGCCCATCCTTACCATTGGCGCACGACGTTGTTTGACGATATGCGCTTGCTGGATTGGCAGCAAACCAGTATTGGCCCCGGCGTTTTTGATCTGGTGAATTTTCTGGAGCAGTTTCCGGTGCTTTATGCGGATGACGGCCGTACCCAAATGATCTTGCGCCCGGAATGGCCTGTTTCCGAAGAAACGATCATAGACAATTACATGCTGGCCCTCTCGCAGCGTTTGGGGTCTGATTTTGACGGCCGTGCCCTGCGCCAGGCCCTGCCCGCCGCCCGCTGCCTGCAAATATTGACTAACTGGTTTGTTTTCTTTGCCGGCTGGTTCGACGATATGCCCGACCTGTACACTTGGCAAAGAGTCAATCGTATGAGCGCAGCAGAACTCCAGGGAACAAGGTTTGCGCCCATTGCCCAGTACCGGCCTTATTTAACGGCCGTTTTTCAACGTTTCCTCAAAGCGTACCGCTCCCTCTGACTTTTTGAGAATCTTCCTGCTTTACGGATAATAGAAGAAAATACAGATTGGAGATTTCGTTTCCAATCTCTACACCTTTATGGAGGCAAAGATGAGTAACCAGCTTAACAAATACAGTTCCCGCATCACCCAGGTTAAATCGCAAGGCGCGTCGCAGGCCATGTTGTATGGCACGGGTTTACAGCCGGCCGATATGGATAAGGCCCAGGTGGGCATTGGCAGCATGTGGTACGAAGGCAATACCTGCAACATGCACCTGAATGACTTGGCGGCCAAAGTGAAAGAAGGCATCCAGGCCGCCGGGCTGGTGGGGATGCGTTTCAACACCATCGGCGTCAGCGACGGCATCAGCATGGGCACAGAGGGGATGAGCTACTCCCTGCAATCCCGTGACATCATCGCCGATTCCATCGAAACGGTGATGGTGGCTCAGTGGTACGACGCCCTTATCGCCTTGCCCGGCTGTGACAAAAATATGCCGGGCAGCGTTATGGCCATGGGGCGGCTGAACCGGCCGGCTATCATGGTTTACGGCGGTACCATCCGCGCCGGGTGGACGATTAAACAGCCCAAGTTGGACATCGTTTCTGCCTTCCAGAGCTATGGCGAGTACCTTGCGGGCACGATTGATGACGCGGAGCGGGAAGATATTGTGCGGCATAGCTGCCCCGGTGCGGGGGCGTGCGGCGGCATGTATACGGCCAACACCATGGCTTCCGGTATCGAGGCGTTGGGGATGAGTCTGCCTTATAGTTCTTCTTATCCGGCCGTTTCTGAGGAGAAGTGGGACGAATGCTTCCAGGCCGGGGCCGCCATCCGGTATTTGCTGGAAGAGGACATCAAGCCGCGCGATATTATGACGCGGCAGGCGTTTGAAAACGGCATTACTACCATCATCGCGTTAGGCGGTTCTACCAATGCGGTGCTGCACTTTATCGCTATGGCCCGTTCGGTGGACGTGGATTTGACGATTGATGATTTTCAGGCCATTAGTGAGCGCACGCCGTTTTTAGCCGATCTGAAGCCCAGCGGCCGTTTTGTGATGGAGGATTTGTACGAAGTGGGCGGCGTTCCGGCGGTGATGAAGCTGCTGCTGGAGAATGGCTACCTGCATGGCGACTGCCTGACGGTGACGGGGCAGACGGTGGCGGAAAATCTGGCGGATTTGCCCGGTTTGGCGGAGGGGCAGGAGGTGATACGGCCGTTAACCAATCCCATCAAAGCCACCGGCCACATTCAGATTTTGCGGGGCAATTTGGCCCCCACCGGCGCCGTCGCCAAAATCACAGGTAAGGAAGGGCTGGTTTTCAATGGGTCGGCCAACGTGTTTGACTCGGAAGAGGAGATGCTGGCGGCTTTGGAAGAGGACAAAATCAAGAAGGGTGACGTGATCATCATTCGTTATGAAGGGCCGAAAGGCGGTCCTGGAATGCCGGAGATGCTTACCCCGACCAGCGCCATTGTGGGCGCCGGTTTGGGGAAGGATGTGGCGTTGATGACAGACGGCCGTTTCTCCGGCGGCAGTCATGGCTTTATCGTGGGTCACATCACCCCCGAAGCCCAGGAAGGCGGCCCTCTTGCCCTGGTACAAACCGGCGACCAGATCACCATTGACGCCAACAACAACACGCTTGATGTTCACCTGTCCGACGAAGAACTGACCCGCCGCCGCGAAGCCTGGACGCCGCCCCCTTATAAATACACGCGGGGCACACTTTACAAATATATCAAGAACGTAAAATCAGCTTCAGAGGGGTGTGTGACAGACGAATAAACCGGCTTGGCAAGCCTTTAAGAAAGCCTTTCTAGGCCACTTGGTTTTGTAATGTAAATCATAAGGAATGCTGTAAGGATATGGCAATAAACTCCTAGATAGTTAAGGAGTATCGTCGAACTAATACATTATGGAAAACAACATGCAAACACCTTACGCAACTAAAACAGCCGCTATAAAAACGGCAAACATCAAAGCCAAAGGCTCCCAATTCACCTATACGCATCCCAATGCCCAGCAAGCCAACGCCAGACTGAAAGCATTACTGGATTATGCCATCGTTATCCCTACATTGCTTTTCGTTTGGCCTTTATTTCTGATTTTGGCCATCGCTATCAAGTTGGATTCTCCCGGCCCCATTATTTACCGGCGCCGGGTTGTGGGCAAGAACGGAATGATGTTCGATGCTTTCAAGTTCCGTACTATGTACGTGAATGGGGAAGAAATTATGGCCCGCTACCCCAAATTGAAAGCGGAACTGGATAAGAATTACAAACTGAAATGCGACCCGCGCGTTACCCGTATTGGCAAACTGCTGCGTAAATTCAGCCTGGATGAATTACCGCAATTATTTAACGTACTGGCTCAGGATATGTCCATTGTTGGCCCGCGCATTGTCACGCAGCCTGAAGTGGAAAAATACGGCATTTATGGCGAGCGTTTACTGTCGGTAATGCCGGGCATTACGGGTTTGTGGCAGGTAAGCGGCCGTTCCAACACAACCTACGATGAGCGAATTCAGTTAGATATGCAGTACGTTAGTTCCTGGTCAATTTGGCTGGACATCAAAATTTTGTTCGCTACTGTTCCGGCAGTAGCTAAAGGTGATGGCGCTTATTAGTTTGTCACTCAATTAACTCGATATAAAAAACCCGCCTTCCAAGGCGGGTTTTTTTGTTTAGAGCGGTTCAATCTGTCAGACTGAACCGGCCTAAGAATACAACTTTTTTACGGCCGTTTAGCGGCCACGGAAAGTTTGAGTCTTCCGTTGACGCCGTTGGGCTTTTTTCTTTTGGATACGCCGCAATTCGCTTTTGGAAACAAACCAGCGCTTACGCCGTACATCAGCCAGCACTTTGCTCTTGACGACCGCTTTGTTAAAACGACGCAGCAGTTGTTCCGGTGATTCGTTTGCACGTAAATCAACTTTTGGCAGTGTTCTCACCCCCTTTTTGGGTAGATTTAGTGAGTTGATTTTGCTTCATTTTATCATCAACCTTGCTAGTCCGAGCCAACAATTGACAAACCAGAAACTCTTCTGGCACAAATAACACATTTTGCCTTATTTGTTTTTCAATGTCATCGTTGGGATTACTGAGGAAAATCCTATTACAACGAGTTTATTCTCCTCTCCGGCTAAGTTTACCCTCAGTTGACAGGATATGCCAACTTTTTAAGAAAGCGCCAGAAAATCGCGCCCTTGCAGGCGATGTTCGATCTTTTGCCAGATTTGATCCAGGTGTTCGTCATACTGCACGTAATTCAGGTTGTTGGTGTCTATGGTTAATACGGGGCTGAGGTTGAAGTTGGCGGCCCATTCGTCGTAGAGCAGGTTGAGTTGGGCCAGATAGTCGTCGGCAATGTCTTGTTCGTAATCACGGCCGCGCTGGGCGATGCGGCGGCGCAGAGTGGGAACGGAAGCTTTGAGGTAAATGACGAGCTGGGGTGGTTGGAGTAAGGTGGTCAACGTTTGGTACAGGTCGAAGTAACAGAGCCAGTCCCGTTCGCTCATGTGCCCTTGCCGGTACAAATTGCGGGCAAAAATCTCGGCGTCTTCGTACACACTGCGATCCTGAATGATGGCGTTTTGGTTTTGCAGTAAATCGTAATGCTGCTGTAAACGCCGGGAAAGGAAAAACACCTGGGATTGAAAGCTCCAGCGCTGCATGTCCTGGTAGAAATCGGCCAGGTAGGGGTTTTCGGCCACGGCTTCAAAGACAGGTTCCCAGCCGGTGCGTTGGGCCAGGAGTTGGACTACAGTGGATTTGCCGACGCCTATGTTGCCGGCGATGGTGATGAATTGTGTACTCATAATGGCGGGATTATAACAGAGATTGGAGATAGGCGATGGAGCGGATACAATTTTGACTTATATGACCCGAATTTTCCCGAATAATGGCTGCCGCAAATGATACAAAAAATATGGATTCGCTTAATTCGTCTGGGCTTTCGCCTGCTGTATTATGAGATGGCCTGGACGTATGATCTGGTGAGTTGGGTTGTTTCTCTGGGGGAATGGCGTAACTGGCAGCGGACGGCGCTGCCTTTTGTGACGGGTGATCGGGTGTTGGAAATTGGTCACGGGCCGGGGCATATGCTGCTGGATTTGGCTACGGCCGTATCCCACATCGCCGGTCTGGATTTATCCCCTTACATGGGGCGGTTGGCGCAGAGGCGACTGGAAAAGGCGGCTTTGCCTGTCATATTGGCGCGAGGGCGGGTGCAGGAATTACCCTGGGCCACGGCCGTATTTGATACCGTTCTGGCGACATTCCCCACCGACTACATTATTGAGCCGGAAACCATTGCCTCAGTCTACCGGGTGTTAAAGGTGGACGGCCGTTTCATCATTGTGCCGGAGGGACATTTGACAGGGCGGGGGGCATTGTACCGGTTTATTGATTGGCTGTTTCGCATTACCGGGCAGCGGGACGGGACGTTTATGGTGGATGAAGCGGGGTTGTGGCCGGATACGGCCGTGTGGACGCCATTCCGCCAACTATATACTGAAGCCGGTTTTACGATGGAGGTCAAGCAAATTAGACTAAAGCGCAGTATCGTGACTGTTATTATTGCTCAAAAGTTAGACAAATTGACACATTGAAAATGGAATATGCCCATCATATCACTTAAGAAACCTGCACCGAAGCCCGTCCAATATTTTCTTTTACATCGAATCGTTCATAGTAGGAAGCGTCGCTGCATCAGTTAGCCTTAACTCAATATCCATGAAATTGGGGACGCTTATGGTTTAAGAATGATTGGCAAGTATTGTTTCTTCATTTGCTGCAATTTTATAATAAAAGCATCTCGATTTCCCCCAAATCTTGCCTGAATAGTTCTTAAAGAGGGTAGTTCTGGCGATATTGTATATCCAGTTGTAAAGATACTACCGGTGGAATCAATAACAATGCTACTGTCAATATCCCCGGAACTGCCACCAAGATACTTACTAAACTGAAGGCCGTCTCCATTCTCACTGAATTGAACAATAAATATATCGACCGACCCTGAAAACCCTGTAAGATTATTCGAGCCAGTCGGAAAATTTGTAGAACTAGTTCGACCAGTAATTAGTTTGACAATGTTAAATTAGGCTCATGAGAGCCGTTTCCTGTATAAATAGCGCATGAACACTCAAAAAAAACCTTCTTGCCCAATGGGGCTTAAATCTTAACGAAATTAAGGACTTACCTGAACGCCTTGCTAAATTTC
>JAJRTP010000697.1 GCA_024278255.1 Chloroflexota bacterium
CCATCCGGCCCAGCTCTTCCAGCCAGAGCAGGCGTTCAATGTCCTTTTTCATGGCCGAAAAGCCGGCTACCGTATTGTGATCCGTGAAGGCAACAATATCCAACCCGCGTACTTCAGCCTGACGCAAAATTGCCAGATAGTTAATGTCAGGGTCCTGATAGTCGTAGGATCCGGGGGTATGTAAATGTAAGTCCATGCGCCGCCACTGGCGGGAGGCTTTTTTAGTTGTTTTCTTTCGAGGTTTATTAGCCAATAGTTCCATCCTGTTTAAGGAGTTGATAGAGCAAATCCGTTAAATCATTAGGTTGATAAGGTTTGAGTAAAAATTTTTGCGCCCCTAGTTTCAGGGCATCGGCTTCGCGCCGGTAATCACCGGAAGTCATAATGACAACCGTGTCAGACGGAGCGCTGGTCTGCCCCTGGCGAATAGCGTGGAGTAAATTCAGACCATTTGCGCCGCGCGCCAGATTACAATCAATGACAAAGGCATCGGAGTGGTCGGTTGCGGCGGCTTTGGCCTGGTCAATGTCATAGCAAGCTGTGACATTGTATCCTTCCATTTCTAACAGCATTTTGATTAATTCGGTGTTGGTTGGGTCGTCGTCAACGACAATTATATGGGCCATTTTCCGCACGTTTTTGAGTGGTTAATCCCGGCAGCTTGTACCGGCGCGTAAGGAACCGCAGATGCTTAATCGTTGCCCAGGGAAGCGATGCCCCGGACGACGCCGATGATGGCAATGGCCGTTCCCAGGAGATCGGTCGGCCGGACTTCAGGCGTTTGATGACCACTTTTCTCGGCTGAGCGAACAAGCATGAAGGCTGTGAGCAGGCCAATGGCGACGCCAGTCACGCCGCCGGTTATAAGGACTTTCTTTTTCCAGTTTTCAAATTCCATTTCATCCATCAGGTTTACTCCAGTGCGTACAACGGATTGGGGAAGGAACAGATACATTTCATGGCGTCAATCTGTTTCATCTTCTGTCTTTTGTACGTTTGAATTATAAGGTGAATTATTTGATTTTTGCACTACGCTCATAAGTTGTGAGAGCCACGATTCTACGTAGGCCAGTAAGGCATTGATTTTAATGGTAAGGTCGGCGATGTTTTTAGAGAATTTATTGATGTAAGGTACGGGTTTATCTATAAAGCTGTCAATTTGCCAGAGAAGGATACGAATGTAGCCGTATTTTTTGAGGGGGGAGTCTGGCTGCTGCCGCCAATGCTGTCTGTAGGCAATGCCGGCCCCGAAAATGCCTACCAGAATGATGGCAAAGAAAAAGGTGACCACCAGCAAAAATATGATGACCAAGATGTCGGCGACGGCCGAAAGAAACAGGCGGGTTTGCTCGGTGGCGGGCCAGATGGCCAAGTAGAGGAGAAAGATTGACAGGATGAGAACGATGCCGGACAAGATGCTCAGGGGCAATATGACGTATAAGCGGGTGAAGCGGCGCCAATAATCGGCCCGTTCTATCTGGACGGGTGTGGGCTGGTAGGCGGCAAATCCGGTGGGTTCGGGTTCGTGGTAAGTGTAAGTATAGGAATACGGCGTGGTGGGGGGCACGGCCGTATTCCGGGCTGCTACATTATTTGATGGCGACGGGCCATTCTTCGTGCCTAAATCTGGCGTAGTCATGCCTGAATTGTATCACATCTGTCTTGAGCGTACAGGTTATGTTTAGGTGGCGTCAATGATCTCCAGGCTGTGGGTGATGGTGGTGACGCCCCGGATTGTGGCGGTGACAGAACAGTACTTTTCTTCCGACAAAACGATGGCCCGTTCCACCTTTTGGGGGTCCAGGTTCACACCTTCTACGGTGTAGTGCATGTGGACATCGGTGAAGGCATAGGGTGGGTCGGGCGCCTGGGTGCCATCAACGGCGACGTATACATCTGTCATATTCTGGCGCTGGCGGTCTAGAATCATCACCAGATCATAAGCGGCGCAGGAGGCCAGACTGATTAGGAGCAGATCGGAGGGTTTGAGGGCTTTCCATTCCTGCCAGTTGGGGTCGTCTTTGGGCCAGGAGCCGGACATAACCACATGGCCGAAGGTGTCCCGGCCGATAAATAATTGACTGTCTTTTCCTGTCCAGCGGACGGCAACGTTACTCATGGGTTTTCTCCTGTGCTTGTGGGGCGATTTTCAAAATCGCCCTACGATTTATTGGCAGCCGCTGCCAACGGGTAATGGATTTCCGGTTATCGGATCGGTGCATTGGCAGTAGCTGGTGTTCTGGTTGTTTTCGCCTTCCCAGAGGTAGTAAAGGACGGTACTGTTTTGGCAGGATTTGTTACGCAAGGACGGCCGTACCCATTCCAGCCCAATACCATCGGCTTCTTCTTCCAGCACCATAAAAAAACGCACGTGCAGGTTCTCGCCGCCCAGTTGCAGTTGGCCCCGGCCGGCCAGGGTAAAAGCGAAGGCAGGGAAGAGGATAATGGGCAGCCAGATGAGAATGAAAAGAAGGTAACCCAGCCGCCGCAGCCAACGTTTACGCGCCGTCATTCATCGCCTTGATGTACATTTCGCTGGTGTACTCTTTGACCATCCGCTGGGCGCTGAAGTAGGGGGCATTGGAGCGAATGCTTTCCCGCATCACTTCGGCCCAGCCGCGGGGTACGCCGTCCCGGTCCCGACTGTAATAGAGGGGGACAATTTCATCCTCCAGAATCTGATAGATGGAATTGGCATCGAAATTGTCCCGGTCGGCTTCGTTTTCAAAATCATGGTCATTACCTACAACCCAGCCATTGGCCCCGTTGTACCCTTCCACCCACCAGCCATCCAGCACGCTGAGGTTGGGCACACCGTTGAGGGCAGCTTTCATGCCGCTGGTGCCGCTGGCTTCACGCGGGCGGATCGGGTTGTTGAGCCACACATCTACGCCCTGGGTCAGATAGCGGGCCATGTGCATGTTGTAATCTTCGATGAAGGCAATACGGCCGCCCAATTGATTGTGTTTCGACAGATTGTAAATTTCCTGGATGAGCGCCTTGCCCGGTTCGTCGGCGGGATGCGCCTTGCCGGCAAAGATGATTTGTACGGGGCGATGCACATCCAGCAGAATACGCTGCAAGCGCTGCAAATCGCGGAAAATGAGAGTGGCTCGTTTGTAGGTGGCAAAACGGCGGGCAAAACCAATGGTGAGGGTATCCGGGTCGAGGAGGGTGCCGCCGGTTAAGACCTGGGTAGGGTCGGCCCGGCCGTCTACCCAATTGCGCCGTACCAAATCTTTCAGGTGGCGCATCATTTTACGTTTCAATTCCAGGTGAACCAGCCACAAATCTTTGTCACTCATATCCGCCAGACGCTGCCACAGGGTCGGGTCATCCCGATGTTCCAGCCAGTCCGGCCCCAGGTATTTGGTGAACTCATCCCCCAATTCACTGGCGATCCAGGTGGGGATGTGGATGCCGTTGGTGATGGAGATAATGGGTACTTCTTCTACCGGTTTGTCCGGCCAGACTTCTTGCCACATTTCGCGGGAGATACGGCCGTGCAGCTTGCTGACGCCATTTGCCTGCCCGGACATATTTAAGGCCAGAACCGTCATGTTAAAAGCCTGGCCCCACGGCTCATTATGAGCGCCCAGGCTCAAAAAATGTTCCCGGCTGATGCCCATCCTATCCCAAAAGCCCTGGAAATATTTTTCTACCAACTGGTAGCTGAACACATCGTGCCCGGCCGGAACCGGCGTGTGGGTCGTAAAAACAGTACGACTGCGCACCAGGGCGGCCGCTTCCTCAAAACTATTCCCCTGAGCTACCAGTTCCCGGATGCACTCCAGGAGGAGGAAGGAGGAATGTCCTTCGTTCATGTGCCAGACAGTGGGAGACAGCCCCAGAGCGCGTAAAACCCGCACGCCGCCCAGCCCCAGCATCATCTCTTGCCGGATGCGGGTTTCGCTGTCGCCGGAGTAAAGGCGGGCGGACAGTTCCCGGTCCCAGGGTTCGTTTTCGTCTACATCTGTGTCCATCAGGTAAAGTGCATTGCGGCCTACGTTGATTTTCCAGATGCGAGCATGGACGGGACGGCCGCTGATATTGACTGAGACTTTAATGTCCTCACCCTGATCATCCTTTACCGGCTGGATGGGGGCCTGATTCATGTCCAACTGCTGGTAAACAGCTTCCTGCCAACCGTGCGAAGGGATGCGTTGCCGGAAATAACCTTGCGGGTACATAAAGCCCACACCCACAAAAGGTAGCCCCAAATCGCTGGATTCCTTGATGTGATCGCCGGAAAGAATGCCCAGGCCGCCGGAGTAAATGGGCAGCGAGTTGTGCAAACCAAATTCAAAAGAGAAATAGGCGATGACGTTTTGGGTCAGGTCGGGGTATGTGGTGTGGAACCAGGAATGGCCGTTAGCCATCATGTCGTCAAATTGCAGCATAACCTTCGTATAGCGACGAAGAAAAGCACTGTCGCGGGCTGCATCCTGTAGGCGGACATCGCTGATTTCTTGCAGCATTTGCACCGGGTTGTGCCGGGTCTGACGCCAAAGCGGGTAATCCAGTCGTTTCCACAGGCTTCGGGCTTCTGGCGTCCAGCTCCACCAAAGATTGTAGGCCAGTTCGCCGAGCCGGTTTATCTTTTCGGGCAGCTTGTTATCAAGTGGTGTCATTTTTCATTCCTCATTCTTTGTAGTTGATACATCAACTAATACAAAAGAACCATTATAGCATGGGCGCTTTGAGGATCAACTATTTTTGTGAGCGGGGATGATTTTTTGTGGGGGTGGGTCGAGGGCGCGCTGCACGGCCGTATTGACAATTTCCCGCAGGCACCAGTCGAATTGCTCCTCTGTCATCAGTTCTCTGTTCAACTCCGGCGCCGGATTGGATCCGTTGATGACGTAGAAGTCGTCACCCTGGATCACAAATTCTACCAAGTTAATGTCGTACTCATAGGCGCGGCTGATGCGGCGGGCGGCGGCGGCCAATTGTTGGCCCAGGGTGTCGTCGAGGGAAGGGATGTCGGGCAGGTAACGGCCGTCTTCCGGGGAAAATTCCAGGGCCATCACTTGTTCCTGCCCCACTACAAAGCAATGAATATGGCGATCTGCGGGGATAAGCTGCTGCAAAATTTTGGTGCGGGTACCGCTTTTGTCGTACCAGTTGAGCAGTTCGTCTACATTGTGAACACGGTACGTTTCGGGACGGCCGCCAGTATGATTATCCTTAAAGATGGCCGGTACGCCGACGTAATCAACGATCGCCTGCCAGTCCATTGGATAATCCAGATTGCGAAAAGTGTCTGGCGTGGCGTCTCGTTTGATATGTTTGTTGGGCAGGATAACGGTACGCGGTGTCTTGTAGCCTAATTGTTTCAGCAAAGCTTTGTCATAAAAGCGGCTGTCGGCCGACCAGGTGAAGGGATTGTTAATAATGAAGGCGCCATGCAGGGCGGCAAATTTGAGGTAGGCGCGGTAGTAGGGCACGATGTGGGAAATCCGGTCTACGATGACGTCGTAAGGGCAGGTGTCGTCTACAAATGTACCAGACAGTTTGACTAATTCTGCGCTGACGGGTTCGGGATGCTGGTTGATGGTTTGGATGAAAGCGGCCGGCCATTCCCGCTCTTCGCCAATTATCAGGCCGATCTTTTTCTCATTTTCCTGGCTCATGTGCCGACTCTCTCCTCGTAAATATCTCACGGATGAATGGATCGCGGACAATGAAGATTTGTTGATCCAGGGGCAAACTATACTATATTTCGGGCTGGCTGCCGAAATTTCTTATGGGCGAAAAATGGTTTTTGTGCCGGGATAGTGGCGGCCGTACCATTCCTTGAATTCTGCTTCTTTTTCCGGGGGAATGTCCCAGAGTACGGCCGTTTTCTTTTCCAGCGCACCAATCCCGGCATCATCATAGGAAGGGCCGGCTGTTTTGTTGGCCTGGGCCGCCAGCCTGTACAGTTCTTCCTGGCGGTCGCGGGGTAGAGAGGCGGGGACGACCCAGTATTCTCTTTCGTATTGTTCACGGGGCAGTCCCAAACGGCCGTCAAAATCGGGCGGGAGGATGTCGGGCAGGCTGGTCATAAACTGGTTGACGAAGGCGGCAATCTGGTTCATGTCCGGCTGGTGCAGTTCAAATTGGGGCCACAGCCGGGGCGCACCGGTGGTAAAAATGACGCCGCCCAAAGCACGGCCGTCGTGCTGCTGGTTCCAGGTGGTCGTGTGCCGCAGCCAGTAGTCGAACATCTGGATATATTTGTCCACGTTCCCATTGTAAATGTGGCGCAGGTTCCAGCCTTCATAAGCGCCCATTTCGGTGAAGAGCCATTCGACGTAAATGTGTTGGGCGCGGTAGGCGTCGTCCATGCGCGTCCAGCGGCCGGAAAAGTCAGGCCAGTCGTGTGGGGGGATACGGCCGTTATCCACCGTGGTATACGCATGGTAGCCGAGAATCGCGCCATGTTGGGCGACGACGCGGGCAAAATCCAGGGGGATGTCGTTGCCTACGGCCGTGTTACAGCAAACCAGCCGGATGTGAGCCAGGTCGGACTGGCTGCGGTACTCCTTTGTCCACACGTCATTGACCGCTTGCAGCCAATCCAGCCGGGCCTGTTTTTCGGCCGGGCTTTGCGAATTGGACAGATACTCGTTGAACTCTTCCACCGCATCAATATTGGCCGCATTTCGCCGAAAATCTTTATTGATGAAGGAGGCGAAGAATTTGCGGGCGCGTTTCACATTGCCCGCATAGCCGCCGTCAAACTGTTGTCCTTTGTCATACCAATGTCGCAAAACGGTCTTGATCCCCGGATTGGTTTGCTTGGCCTCCGTGAGCAGGTCGGGCAAGTCCAGCGATTTGACCCAGGCCCCGGCGGGCAGTTGGCGCACGGCGTCCGGCCAGGCGGGGACGGTTTTTTGAAAGTGAAATCCGATCATATTGTTTGTCCTTGAGTGGGTATCATTTTATCATATTGGGGGACAATTTGGGATCAGCTGTGTGCGGTTGGGCAGAGGATTACCTGGCGAGCGCTGCCTGGGCGGCATGGTAGCCGCACATCCCATGGACGCCGCCGCCAGGCGGGGTAGATGAGGAGCATAGAAAAAGATTGGGAGAGGGGTTGAGTACGGATTGAAGGAGGGCACAGGCCGGGTAAA
>JAJRTP010000055.1 GCA_024278255.1 Chloroflexota bacterium
GGATGGCTCAAGCCCCTGCAAATCAGGAATTTCTACATCAAGGCCGTCTTTTCACATACTATGGCAAAAAGGATAGACCTCCAAGCCCTCACCCGGGGGCGAGTAACCTACACATCTCTGCAATGGACAGCGGCTCAAGGCCAGGAAATCGCCCGGCGGCACCTGGCTGCCGCCACCCGGAACACCTTCACCCGGCTGGAGCAACTGGCCTCTCCCACCCTCATCGCCGCGCTGCAAACAAAAATCCCTCATTTGGATGATGCCCCCCTGCCGCAATACTGGCTGTGGCTCACCGCCGCTTTACTCAAAACATACCAGGCGCAAAACGCTGAATTGCCCCTTGACGAAAACTTTATGACAACCATTCTGGTTGCATATTACAGAAATTACATCCCCTTGCGCCTTGACCTTGAAAAGCAAGGGGTTTGGCGCGGCGATGATTTTATTGCCTTAAACGAACAACCCTTTCAGTTCGTGAAAATTTTATGGAACATACCCACGGGCGTTTACGCCAATGAAAAACTACGCCTCAACATGGGTAGCCAGGAAAACCTGAATACGGTTGCCAGCCGTGTCAGGAAGGCAACAGAACCCATCCCCGGCGCGAAAATTTACTTGCATAACACCCGCACAGACGGCTACTGGCTGGAAAATATCATAAAAAAAACCGGCATGTAAGACAAACGTCAGGTTGTTGCAGGTCTGGCGTTGGGTAAACGTATTGCACGTGTAGATTTCCTTCCGTTAAACTGAAAGAGTCTTGCCCAGGTTTCCAAAGACGATTACCTTTTAATGTCCATCATAAAAATGCGAATCGTATGAACATACCTGATTCAGAGCTTGCGTCTCCAACCAAAACCAAACGCCAAACATATCTTTCAGATACCCTGAATCTGTTTTTCGACCCGTTTGCTACCCCCGTCGCCGAACAAGAGCTTCAGGACGGCACCCGGGAACCCCGTTTATTTTCATATATCATCGATTTAATAGACCCCGTCCTCAACAAATCCGTTTCGCAGTCTCTGCTTGAGGCGCAAAACGGCTTCGTTTTTGGCGACCCCGGCAGCGGCAAAACCACCCTCAAATACATTCTGGAAGCCGAGTGCCGGAATACCCGCCGAGACACCCTGGCCGTCACATACGAGTTGAGTCATCAATTTGAGCGCCCCCCCACCCCGGATGAACACTGGCGCGCCCTGGCCGAAAACCTTGCCCTGGACCTGTTTATTCAAATCATCGAGAAAATAGATTTTTACCATAATATTTCTGCCGCGCAAAAAAGCGTTCTGGCGCAACAAACGGGTTTAATCCGGCATCGCCTGAAACGGACCGTAAAATATATCCTCAACGAAGATTTGGCGGACACCCAAAATGGCGTTGCCACCCTGTGGACGCGCCACAACCGCTACCCGGTGCGTTATATTTACCCCTCCTCCAAAATCAACCGGCTTCTTGCAGACTGCCGGCCCACCCCCGCAGACACCTTCCCCGCCGATATATCCGGCCTGGCGTTATTGCATCAAGGCATTGCCGCCGCCAAAACGTGGGGATTTGAAAAATTGCTGGTCTTTGTTGACGGGGTTGACGCCGGGCAAAAAGAAACAGCGGAGATGCTCGCTATTCTGGACCCCTTGTTCAAAAATTTGGGCGGCTGGCAACAGCACGCCCTTTATTTTTACTTCTTTCTGACTAACGCCTTGCATCCCCCTATTCAGGAAATACCTTTTGACAGGTTGACATATCCACCAACCCGTGTTAGCATTAAATGGAACAAGAACGCACTTCTACATTTGTTGCATCAACGATTATGGGCAGCCGGTAGTCACGAAGAATCCTTTAACTCCTTTGCCAAACCGCCGCTGGATTTGGAGGACAGGCTTTATCGAGCCTCGCAAGGTTTGCCGAGGCGGCTATTGGAAGTGACCTCCGCCCTGATTGACGCGCACGTCGAAGCACATGGTAGCCAATTTTATATCACCGCAGATGATTGGTTATTAATGCAGCAGCAGTGGGCGCAAACACATCATGCCCCCCTGTTACCGGAAGGAACAAGCCACGTGTCTCCTTGCACCACCCTTGCCCCCGATTACCAACCTGACCTGTTTGTGAACAGGAAAGACGAACTAACGCCACTTTCGGATTGGTTAAATACCAGTGACCCCAAAGATTACATAAGAATTATTGCCGCCCCGCCCTTGTACGGCAAAACATGGCTTCTGGCGCACATGTGCAACAATCTGCCTGCTCAATTTACGCCGCTGGTATTCCTCCCCGCCCACCTTGAAACAGAAGCCGCCATCGAACAACATTTACATAAAGCCAACCAACAACATAACTGTGGTATGCATTATGATACCGTATCCGGGGCGCTGGTTTCTTTACGAGAGTGTATCAAGGCGCAAGGAAAAAGGCTTGTTATTTTCATTGACTATACTTTCCCCACCCGCAAACCCCCGGATTTACAAAAATTCCTGTCGCAACTGCGGACGGTCAACAAAACAGCCAAAGTAGTGATTGCCACTCGAGACGCCAAAACAGCGTCACACTGGCAATCCGAACTCAATATCATTGGACGCTCCGATAGCGAACAATCGCAATACACAATACAGCTTCCTTTAATGACCGGCGATCACTTTACCCTGGATTGCAGCAAACTAAATCTTGACGATGAACTGCTAACACGCCTGAAACAGATTGCTAAACACTCTCCGGCAGAATGGGACAGGGATGATGTGCCTACTAAATTGATTAACGAATTTCGAGCGGCCGGCATGGTAAAATTCATTAAAGGTACCAGTCAATATAAAATAGTAGACGGCTGGCGCGAGTTTTTGAAAAACGATTGTAAAAGGAATACATCATGACCAACAATAATTCCATTCCTGCCTTTGGCTTCGCCCGCAAAACAAGCAAAATCATCAACCGCGCAAAGGAAATGGGGCAACTGACAGATGCCGTTTCCGGTTCAGGCCAGGACACCCGTATCGTGTTTATGACCGGCGACGGCGGCTCCGGCAAAACCCGCCTGCTGGAGGAACTTCAGGCTGTTATCACAAGCGGCGATACAGCCCAACCCCTTGTCGTCACCAACGTCATTGACTTCACCGATACCCGCCTGCATGTTTACACCCGTTTCCTTGACTACCTGCACCAAATGCTGGTAACGGCGCATGAAGATATATTCTTCCCCAAATGGGAAGTTGCGCGTATCACTTACCTTAACCGCGCCCAAAGTGCAGTAGATTATGACGCCATCAAGACTGCTGCCGACAAGCTCAAAACGGCCTTCTGGGAAGACTACGCAGACATCGCCAAAAACCAACGCATTGTATGGCTGCTGGATACCGCCGAACAATTTCGCTATACATGGCAAGGCCGGCTAAGAAACTTGTTTGAGACGGATGATTTTCTCTTCTTCACCCGCGACTTTCTTAAAAACCTGGTCGGCAAAAATCTGGAACAAATCCCCAATACCACCATTATTTTCGCCGGGCGACCGAACGCCCGGCCATATTTTGATGAAATCATGGAAGCGCGGAAGAAAAATGCTGCTTCCCCTCCTTGCCGGACAATTTCCGTAAAATTTTTCGAAGAAGAAGATACCCAAACCTATTTGGCCCAACTTGCCGCAGATATTGAAACCGATTTTCCCGATTCTTACGATGCCGCCCGGCTACACGCCATTGCAAAGGGCAAAGGGGAAGTAGACCCCCGCGTTTTGCACGCCTACACCAAAGGGCAACCCATCCGTTTATCCCTTTTCATTGATATTTTGCTGGAGGGGTACGAACTCCCCGGAATTTTATTTGATTCCTGTGAAGAAGCCGGGCAACGAATTGCAAAAGCAGGCCTGAAAAATTTGCAGCCACTATTGGATGCCGGTTTTGTCGATTTAATCTTTGAGAGTACCCACGATGTTCGCTCTGATATTTTACTGGCGCTGGCCCGCGCCCGCTATGGCTTGAGCAACGCTCAACTGGCCTGGATTCTGTACAGCAAGCCCGGCGCCACCTATACAAAATGGAAACACAGTAAGGAAGCCGCAAACGCAGAAGACGAAATTGACGCTATTTTCACCCACCCCGCTGATACGAACACCAAATATGCCTTGAATCAAATGTCCTTCATTAAACGCAGTGTGGACGGACGCTGGATTCTTCAGGATGAGGTCTACAGCATCTTTGATGACCGTATGGGCCTCCCCAAAAATCTTGAACGGGAACGTAAATCCAGAAACTATCTTTATCAAAAAATTATACAATTTATTGACGGTGAACTAACCGGATTAAAGGCGCAACGCAAAATTTATCTGGATAAAGACCAGGATTCACTGGTATTCCCTTCGCCGGCCAAAGCGCTGGGCAGTACCTTCGCCTATATTGACGATAATGAAAGCGAAGAACGACGCCTCCTGAAAGAGAAAATCGAGCTGCTGGAACGGGAAAGACTCCACTATCGCCTGCGTTCCGATTTGGAAGAAGGGCTGCAAGAAAATCACCGCCGAACAGAACGGCTTGGATTTTCAGACTCCAACCAACATACCGTTGCCAGATTAAATGTGTGGCAATTAAGCACCCCGCCGGATAGAAAGCATGACCGGCAATCGTGGAAGAAGTTTATCTCCTTCCCCAAAGAAACACCCCAAACTGAAGTTGAGGCCATGCTTCAAGCCCAGGAAGCTGCCGATTTAATCAGCACTTTCTTTTTCCGGGGGCAATATTCAAAAACCATAGACATCGCGCAGAAAATTGAAGATGCAATTGAACACCCTGCTTCTGATGAAGAGTCATTTCCATTGCAGCTAAAATATCTACAGCACCCGCTCTTTGAAATCCAGCGGGCGATGTGGAAAGAATTTGCAGAAATTTACACTGCACAAGGTATTAATATTGAAGATGTTCAAACGCTCATTGACAAACTGACAGACTATTTATCCACCGCCGATGAAGCTGACCCGGTTCACAAACTTTTCTCCGCCCAAATTCGGGATGCGTTGGGCAATTTATACAATACATTGGGCTACGCCTATACCACACGAGGACAATACCAACAGGCAAGCGAGGCGTATAAACAGGCCCTGAAACAATGGCGAGCCAATAACAACCTGTTTATGGACGCCACCACCCGCAACAATCAGGCCCGCGTTTTATCTGAATTGGGGCTTGTCTCCCGCGCCGAGCGCATCTGCCGCGATGCCCTGGCCATACGCACCGAAATGGCCGTAGACCAACCCATCGGATTCTCCCGCAGTACCCTGGCCCTCATTTACAACAACGGTTTACGCCCGGAAAATGCCTGGCTTGAGGCCGCGATTGGGATTGCCTATCACCGCCGCGCAGAAAGCAAACGCGGATTGGGGCTGGCGCACTTCCATTTGGCAGAGGCGCTGCGTCGGCTGACGCGCTCTCCAAAAGAAACGCTGGATACTGAAGAACACCTGTTAAAGACGGCAGAACAAGCTATCAAAACAGCCAGGGAAATTTTTGATAAAGAGACAGAGGAACCCCTGCGCAAAATAGAAATCCTGATTGAACAAGGCGCCCTCTACAGGGATTACGTGCGGTACTATAAGGGATTACAAGACAAAAGCAGCGGCTCACCCGCCGAGGACGAAGAAAAGAAGAAAGCCCGGTTCTGGTATGAGCAAGCTCTAAAAACCTTCAACTATGCGGTCAAACTGGCTGAAGAGTACTCGTATCAACATTTGAAGCTGGATGCTCTGGTGGATATTGCCTGGGTGCATTATTACGCCCGTCACGACGGTAAAGCGCTTGAAGCCTTTGCCGTAGCCAAAAAGGAAGCGCACGCCCAGTCTCCCGACAGCGAACTCAAGCCCAACCAACTGCCGCCCGTTCCCAAAGGCATTGAACCTCATATCTTTATGCGCCTGGCCAAACTATGGGATTTAAAAGCTCGCATCCATCTGAACAAATTCATCGCCAACAAGGACGCCGGCGAACTGGAACAAAGTGTCGAAGCCTATATTCTGGATTTGGGGTACAACCTGCTTTACTCGCCGCGCGCGCCCTTCATCGCCGTTATTTTTAACAATCTGTATGAACGCCTGAAGGGTTTCAGTCTTGGGAATTTAGAAAAATTCGACAAGCGACAAAAATATTTCACCCAGGTTTATCAAATTGAAAAGATAGACGCTTATAAAATCATCGATATGGATTCATTCCTTGACGATTCGTTTGGTATTGGACATGAATAAGGCAAAAATCCTGCTACCCGGACCAAAGCGACACCTGAATAACGACTGCGCCCCCGTTGACGGCCCGCGCCGCCACGACGATTGCGCCCCCGTTGATGCGCCGCTGCGGACGCGGGATATTGTCGCCGGGCCGCTGCGGCTGACGCCCCAACTTTATACCGATACCCTGCCCGGCGGCTTTACCCTGGCCTTCGGCCCATATTCACCGGGCGGGCCGGTGGTCCTCAACCGGCAGGCATTGCATCGCTTGCGCCGGTTTGCCGCGCCCCAACCACCAACTGAAGCCGTAGATTTTTCTCTGGCCGAAGCGGGCCTTGTTTTGCCCGCCGACACGCCCCCCCGCCTGACCGTGGGCCGCCCGCAAACCCTCACCGCCTGGCTGCACATCACCAACGCCTGCAATCTGAATTGCCCCTACTGCTACATCCGCAAATCCGGCCGGCGCATGTCCGCCGAAGCGGGACGCGCGGTGGTCAGTGCCGTTTTTCAAACGGCGCAACGGCATCAATTCGGGGCCGTGTCGCTTAAATA
>JAJRTP010000698.1 GCA_024278255.1 Chloroflexota bacterium
ACGGCCACGGAGTACAACAGATAACTAACAACAAACAAGCATACAACCGACAAAAAAAATAATAAAAAAACAACACAAACAAAAGAATTGGCGACTGGAGTCCCGACGGGCAAACATTCAGCATAGACAGCGAGTAAAAATGAAATTGGGGATTGGAGATTTGCCGTCTGGTTGACTGACAAATCTCAGATTTTACCGCAGAGAACGCGGAGGACGCGGAGTTTTCTCTCCTTGTACAAATCTCCGCATTCTCTGTACTCTCCGCGGTTTTATAAGTTTTGTCAGTCAATCGGGATTTGCCGTAAGCGGCTCATAATCTCTAATCTCCAATCTCCCCTCTCATTTTTTGCCGGGACTTGTGGTAAACCACATTCAAATGAGCGCCAAAGAGGAAAATAATACCGCTGGCCCACGTCCAGGTGAGGAAGGCGATGACGGTGGTGACGGAACCGTAAACCAGATTGGAGCGGCTCAGGTAGACGTCAATAAACGTCAGGAAGGCCCGTTTCAGCAGTTCCCACACCAGCGCAGCGACTACAGCGCCCGGCAGCACGTCCCGCCAGGTGAGTTTTTTATGGGGCAGCACCCGGTACAGGACGGCAAAGAGGAGAATGCTGACGAAGGCGGCCCACAGTTGGTTGGTGTACGGCCGTAACTGTTGCAACTCCTCCGGCAGCAGTGAATTAACAATCGTCACCACAAACCCTTCCACCGTGGAGCCTATCAGCAGCAGCGCACTGAAAATCATCACCATCAGCAAGGCAATGCCCCGGCGCTGCCAGCCATTGCGCCCCTTTTCCAGCCCCCAGACGTTATCCATCGAATGCACCAGCACGTTAAAAATGTTGGAGGCGGCCCACATCAGCAAAACAAGCGCCAGCCCGGAGATGGGGCCTCTGGCGTTGACAATACTTTCCAGATTTTGGCCCAGCATCTCGCTCAACCCCGGCGCTACCAAATCCAACTGCGAGGTAATCTTGCCTTCCGCCCACAACGGATCGAACCACAAACTGCCCAAAGCTACAGAAAGCAGCAAGAGGGGGAACAGGGAAATAAACGTATAATAACCGAGGGAAGCGGCGTAGAGGGAAGTATTTTCGTTAAAGGTTGCCTTGATTGCCTGGGGCAAAAGGCGCAGCCACAATCCCGGTTGGCGACGCAGCCAATACAAGTACCGTTCGCCAAAATGACGTAATTCGTGCTGCCAGTAACCCAACATAAAACCTAGTATACTCGTAAAGGTGAGTAGAGGAAAACGTGGTGGTCATGGTTTAATCTCCGTGTTACTATTCTGCCGACATGAACCAACCAACCACGATACAAGCGAAAAAATGGCAGATTGCGCCGCCGGTATCGGCTCAGGTGCAGGCAGATTTAGCGGATATTCCCCCGATTTTGCAGCAGATTTTATACAATCGCGGCCTTGTGGAGCCGGAGGCGGTGCAGGCTTTTCTGGACGGCCGTTTCCCGGACAGTACCGATCCCTTTCTCCTCAGCGATATGGACAAGGCGGTAGCCCGCATTGAACAGGCCATCGCCAATGAGGAAACGGTGGTGGTCTACGGCGATTTTGATGCGGACGGGGTGACGTCTACCGTTTTGCTGACGGAAGCGCTGCGGGGGTTGGGCTTGCCGCGGGGGAAGGCACGGCCGTATATCCCCAACCGCGTAGATGAAGGGTACGGCCTGAACATGGCTGCCCTGACCAAAATCAAAGAAGAGTTTGGCGCCAGTATGGTCATCAGCGTAGACTGCGGCATTCGTTCCGTAGCGGAAGTGGAACACGCCAACAATATCGGCCTGGATATGATCATTACAGACCACCACAGTCTGGCGGAGGAACTGCCCCCGGCTACGGCCGTGATCAATCCCAAACGGCCCGACTCTGCTTACCCAGATGAGATGCTGGCGGGGGTGGGGATTGCCTACAAACTGGCTCAGGCGCTGCGGGAGAGTATGCCGGAGAAGGCGGTGTACGGCCGTAACGACTTTCTCGATCTGGTAGCCATCGGCACAGTAGCCGACCTGGCCCCCCTGCTAAAGGAAAACCGTGTCCTGGTCATCGAAGGATTGGCCGAATTGAACAGCAACCAACGGCCCGGCATTGCCGCATTGGCCCGCGTCTCCCGGCTGGACGCGGGCAGCTATACGGCCGAATCCATTGCCTTTGGCTTTGGCCCGCGCATCAACGCCGCCGGCCGCCTGGCCCACGCTTACGATGCCGCCCGCCTCCTCTCTACCAACAACAATATAGATGCTGAGCGGTATGCTCAGGCGCTGGACAGCCTCAACCGCCAACGGCAGCGTCTTACCGCCGACCTGTCTGCCCGGGCTGAAGCGATGATTGACCCGGCTGCGCCCATCCTCATTGCCGCTGACAAGGATTTTGTGTCCGGCGTGGTGGGACTGGTGGCCAGCCGCCTGGCGGAAAAGTATTATCGGCCGGCTATCGTCATGGAGCAGGGGGAGGAAGTCAGCCGGGGTTCCTGCCGCTCCATTGACGAATTTCACATCACCGACGCTCTGGATGAGGCAGCGGATTTGCTGGTGCGGCATGGGGGGCACGCCGCGGCCGCCGGATTTACCATCCGCAATGAAAACCTGCCCGTCTTTATCGAACGCATGACGGCGCTGGCACAGGAGAAGCTGGGCGGGTTGGAATTGCGGCCCACCATCGCCATTGATGCGGAACTGGACCTGGACGAAGTGGACATGGCCTTGTATCAGGAATTGCGCAAGCTGGAACCAACGGGCATTGCCAATCCTACGCCCATTTTTGTCAGCCACCAGGTGGAGGTGATTCACCACAAAGCGGTGGGGCAGGATGGGGCGCATTTGCAGATGCGGTTGAGCAGTACGACGGGCAGTAAGCGGCAGGTCGTCCCTTCCATTGCCTTCCGGCAGGGGGAATGGACGAAGCAGATGCCGCAGTTGGTTGACATTGTGTATACGATCAACTTAAATAAGTGGAACGGCCGTACCAATTTACAATTGATGATTCAGGATATTAAACCGGCGGAGGTGTAGCCCGATTTTGCAAATTGGGCGGCGGGCGATTTACAAAATCGCCCTACAATTTTGGAGACACACAATATGAAAGTACTTGTTACCGGCGCGGCCGGGTTCATTGGCAGTAACCTGGCGGAAAAGCTGGCCCGGCGGGGGGATGACGTCGTGGGGCTGGATAATTTTAACGATTATTACGATCCGGCGAAAAAGCGGGCCAATGAAGCTCGGCTGAATGCTTACCCTAACTTCAAGATGGCGGAAATGGACATCCGCGACCGGGAAGGCATGTTTGCTCTGTTCGAGGCAGAGCAGTTTGATGCCGTGGCCCATCTGGCGGCGATGGCTGGGGTGCGGAATGCTGTTAAGCACCCGGATTTGTACGTGGAAGTGGATTTGAACGGCACGCAGCACCTCATGGATGCGGCGCGGGCAGCCGGATCGGTGGGGAATTTTGTGTTTGCCTCTACGTCGTCGGTGTATGGTAATACGAAGCAGATTCCTTTTGTGGAAACGGACCCGTGCGACCGGCCTTTGCAGCCGTATGCGGCGGCCAAACGCGCCTCGGAGATTTTGGGGTATTCGTACCACTATCTGTTTGATTTTAATTTTACGGTGCTGCGCTTTTTTACGGTGTATGGTCCAAACGGCCGTCCCGACATGATGGCCTATCTGGTGGCGGAAAGCATTACCAAAGGGATTGAAATCCCGCTGTATGACGGCGGGCAGATGTACCGGGACTGGACGTTTGTGGAGGATATTACGGATGGGATTGTGCTGGCGCTGGAACGGCCGTTGGGCTACGAAATTATCAATCTGGGGCGGGGCAATCCCACGTTGTTGAAAGATTTTGTGGAGATGCTGGAAGATTTGGCCGGCCGTAAAGCCAATCTGGTGAGCAAACCGCGCATGTCGGCCGATTTTGTGATGAATGAGGCAGACATCAGCAAAGCCCGCCGCCTGTTGGGCTATGATCCGCAGGTGTCTACGGAAGAAGGGGTGCGCCGCTTTTGGGAATGGTACAGCGAGGTCGTGATGCGTGATGCGTGAAGACGTGAAGGCACTGCCGCCGTATAAATTGGTTACGTCGCAGGCAGATTGGCAGGCGTGTCTGGTAAGGCTGTACGGGCAACCCCGCATTGCTTTAGACCTGGAAGCGAACAGTATGTACGCTTACCGGGAGCAAGTCTGCCTGATTCAGATGACGATCCCCGGTCAGGATTACATTATTGATCCGGTGGCCGACATTGATTTGTCCGGTTTGGGCGACGTTATTGCCGATCCCGCTATTGAAAAGATATTCCATGCGGCCGAATATGATCTGATTTTGATGAAGCGGCAGTATGGCTGGGAACTGCGCAATCTGTTCGATACGATGTGGGCAGCCCGCATTTTGGGATATGAGGGATACGGGCTGGCTGGAATGCTGGAGCAGGTTTACGGCATCAAGCTGGATAAACGGTTTCAAAAGTCTAACTGGTGTCGGCGGCCGCTTTCCCCAGAACAATTGGCCTACGCTCGCCTGGATACGCATTATCTGCCGCAGTTGCGCGATCATCTGGCGGCGGAGTTGGAAAGGAGCGGCCGTCTGGAAG
>JAJRTP010000699.1 GCA_024278255.1 Chloroflexota bacterium
GCCGGGGCGGGGCGTCCGGGTGGTGGCTGTCACCACAAAATAAAATCTATCCGGGTCTGTGTCAATCAGAGACCGGGCAATGGTATCTTTGCCCACGCCGGACGGCCCGGAGATGACCAGTAAAATAGGGTATTCTTTTCGTTGAAATAGTTCTTCTGCGACCACATTTTCACCTGTATTTGAAACACCTTCTTAAGAAAAGTATAATGTATGCGAGTGTAACGCAGAGTATGACAATTATACAAATCTAAAAGGGAACCATTTACCAATGCCTTATTACGAATATATCTGTCAGGATTGTGGAAAACCGGCGCGCTTGTTTTTTTCGTTTGCTGAATATGAGACGGCGCAGCCGGCCTGCCCGCACTGTGCCGGACAGCATTTGAAGCGGCGTATCAGGCGGGTGGCCATTGCCAAATCGGAAGATGCCCGCATGGATTCCTTGCTGGATGACAGCGCTTTGGCTAATCTTGATGAGGATGATCCCCAGGCGTTAGGGCACTTTATGCGCAAAATGAGTCAGGAAATGGGGGAAGACATGGGGGATGAGTTTAATGAGGTGGTTGACCGGCTGGAACATGGCGAATCGCCGGAAGCGATTGAAGAGTCTTTGCCGGATTTGGGTGCGGGGGGCGATGATTTTATGATGTAGGCGATTTGCCAAATCGCCTTACGTGTAAGCGCGTTACCTTATAGCCAGATATTTTTCTACTACTTGGTGCAGTTCTGCCTGAACTTCGGCTAACGGCCGTCCTGCATCCACTACAACCCATCTTTCCGGTTCTTGCGCCGCCATTTTCTGATACCCCTGACGTACCCGCTGGTGAAAACTGACGGTTTCCAGGTCGAGCCGGTTCATTTCCAGGCCGTTGTCGGCACGGCGGGACAGCCCTTTTTCTACGGCAATGTCCAGCAGCAGCGTCAGATCGGGTTTGAGGCCGCCGGTGGCAAAACGGGTGATGGTGTAGAGGTCGTCCAAGTTTAGGCCACGGCCGTAGCCCTGATAAGCAATCGTACTGTCATAAAAACGGTCGCACAGCACAATTTGCCCGGCAGCCAGAGCGGGACGAATGACCTCAGCCACTAACTGCGCCCGCGATGCCGAGTAGAGCAGCATCTCCGTTTGCGGCGTCATGTTAGCGTTGCCCACATCATGCACGCAATCACGAATCTGATCGCCAATCGGCGTACCCCCTGGTTCCCGCGTTACCAGAATGGTAAAACCTTGCCGGCGCAAATAATCACCCAGCATTTCAATCTGGCTGGATTTTCCGCTGCCTTCGGGGCCTTCCAGGGTGATGAACATTTGCAGTGTTCAGTGTTCAGTGTTCAGTGGGTATTGCTGATCACTGAACACTGAACACTGTTCATTTTCCGTTCCTCGGCGTATTAAAAATCCGCACGTACCGGTTTGGCTCTTTGCCGTAGCTGTGCGAGACGAGATCCGCTTGCCGAGCCATCTGGTGTTGGTAGCGGCGGATAGCGGAATTGGCGGGGCGCAAATCCACGCTGGCCTGGCCGGACTGCACGTGCTTGATGCCGGCTTCCGCTTCGGCAATGGCCGATTCAAAGGGATCGGCACTGTCGGACATGTCCAGGTTGAGGGCCTGCACCAGGAAGCTTTCCATTTGACTGGTGGTGTTGGCTCGCAGGACGTAGACGGGGGTGCGGCGGCGCTCGGCGTCGTGGATGAGTTGGCGGCGTTTGCGGTAGTAGCTTTTCAGCGTTACCAAAACGTCGGCGTCGGATAGCTGGTTGACGATGTTGATGCGCACTTTGAGGCGGCGGGCGGCTTGCATCAGTCGGTTGCGGGCCACGCCGTAAGCGTAGACGTTGATGCCGCCTGAGGATTGCACTTCCATTACGCCGGTGACGGGGGCGTTTTTCTGCCGGGAACGGCCGTTTTGCCGCCCCGCTTTGCCATCCAGAATAATGCGCCCCTGGCTGTCCTCTCGCCGGGAACGGCCGTCGCGTCGCCCGGTGACGGCCGTGGAATTGACCACGATATTTTGCTGCTCCGCCCGAATCCCGCCATCTTCATCACGTGCCCGTATTTCCACCGGGAACGGTTCGCCGCGCAGCATGGCATCTACCGAGGTAGTCACGTCGGGATGTACCAAAAGCTGCTCCCGATCCTGAATTTCTATGAGGACGTCAAAGGTGGGCGGGGAGCGGCGTTCCAGCACTGTTTTTTGCGTGCCGCGCCGCCGCGCCTCTTCGTCGGAAAGGGTGACGCTTTCGATGCCGCCAATCAGATCAGACAAGGTGGGATTCAGTAATAGATTTTCCAGGGTTTTACCGTGGGCGGTGCCGATGAGTTGGACGCCGCGCTCGTTGATGGTGCGGGCAGCCATAGCTTCCCGTTCCCGGCCGATTTCGTCAATGATGATCACTTCCGGGTTGTGATTTTCTACTGCTTCGATCATCGTTTCGTGCTGGTGAGAGGGGCGAGGTACCTGCATCCGCCGGGCGCGGCCCACGGCCGGATGGGGGATGTCGCCATCGCCGCCGATTTCGTTGGAGGTGTCCACAATGACCACGCGGCGGGATTCGGCCAGGATGCGGGCAGCTTCGCGCAGCAGGGTGGTCTTGCCCACACCGGGGCGGCCCAGCAGCAAAATGCTTTGGCCGGAAGAGACGATATCTTCGATGATCTCAATCGTGCCGTAGACGGCCCGCCCGACGCGGCAGGTCAGGCCTACAATCAGGCCGCGCCGGTTGCGCATGGCGGAGATGCGGTGCAGGGTGCGGGCAATGCCGGCCCGGTTGTCGTCGTCCACGTCGCCGATGCCGTCTACAACGTCATCAATTTCAGCCTGGGTCACTTCTGCCTCACGCAGGATGATTTCGCCGTCTGTGTAGCGGGCGGTGGGCTGGCGGCCCAAATCCATGACGACTTCCAGCAGTTCTTCGTCGCGGTCAATTTCTTCTATTTTTTCTTGTATACTGTCTGGCAGAATAGCTAGTAATTGTTGCAGGTCTTCTCGGGCCTGCTCGATATGTATTGGACTCATGTTTTTTGGTAAGTGGTAATTGGGTAATTTGTAATTACTTAGTTACCCAATTGCTAATCACTTATACGGCCGTTCCCTTCGTCGTCGGTTTCCCGTTTTGCTTTTCGGAACGGGTCTGATAATGCTGGATATAAGGGGCTGTGGGCGTGATTCCCTGGGCTTCCAGGGCAGCCGATAGTTCCAGCTTGGGTTCTTGTGAATGATAGACGGTGTGTTTGACCATGACTGCCTGGCTGCCCCACAATTGGAACCCGACGCGGGCCAGCGGGTTTTGCAGCCAGCTTTGGTAGCGGCGCACGCAACAGTAGACGGGATGTGACGGCCGTGGCGGATGTTTTTGCAGGACGGCCGTAATGATTTCCTCGGCGCGGGATTCGGCGTTGGGATGGACAAACAGGCGCATCCAGGTCGCCACTGGCCCGTCGTACACGTGGACAAAGGCAGCCATCTCATCCCCTTCCCGCAAAACCCAGCCGATACCGTCGTTGATGCGGGGTACCGGTTCGACTAACTGTACCAGTCGGGGCACGATGTTGGCGTACAGGAGTTGGATTTCCCAATCATCTGCGGCTTGACGGGCGTGGAGCAGGTTGGTGGGCGGAGGGTCTACGGCCGTGTGCAGCACCCAGACATCCTGCCGGGTGTAGACAACAAAACCGGCCCGGCGTAACACAGGTAGTTCCGGCCCCGTTTCGTCCACCTCGGCTACCAGGCTGTGAATACCGCGCTGGCCGACTTCAGCCACGGCCTGGTCCAGCAGTGACAGCCAGGCCGTCTCATTCAGCGGGGTTTGTTCACGGCCGTTGCTCTGCTGACCTTGCTTACCGGTTTCCGCGTTGTCTTCAGTACTCACGTACAAAATATGGGCGTGTTGGGCGTCTTCTTCCAGATAAAGCTGGATAAAGCCGGCCGTATCTTCCTGGGAGGCTTTCCAGACATACGTGGGAAAATCGCCCCCCACAAGGCTGAACAAGGCGCCGCGCACGGGCTGTAAATTTCTGGTTAAGGCTGACTCGGTATGGAGGGAAACACCATGTTCGCTCAAGCGATGAACCAGCGTTAAATCGCGTAAATGGAAGGCTCGGATCATTTGCTTAAAGTGTAGCAACGGCGGGCTGACATGGCAAGCATCTGGATAGATTACATAGCAAAAATTTAGATAGTCGGGCAGTCAGATAGTCGGGTAGTTGAGTAGTCTGATAGTCGAGTAGTCCGGTAGTCGAATGGTCAAACCGACTACTCGACTATCTGACTACAAGACTACCCGACTAACAATGACATTTGACACTGGATTAACTGACGATTGGCCTTACGGATCACTCTAAACGTGATATAATTCTGGTCGCACCAGGACATACTTTAACACACCCCCTTTATGTTTCTGCCGGATACGGCCGTTGTGCCTTCTGGCAGATAATAGTATTTCCGTATCATCCAAAGAATCCCTTAAAATTTGGAGGAAGAGATATATGTCAACTTTATCACTCACCATACGCGAAAGTTTTCGCTATCGTGGCCATAGCGGGCAGTGGAGCTGGCTGGCTCACAGAATATCCGGCCTGGGCATTCTGGCTTTCCTGTCCATCCACGTTTGGGAAACGGCCATGGCCAACTACAATCCCGCCTTTTACGACTGGATTGTCACTGTGTTCAAGAATCCGTTTTTTGGCGTGGGCGAAATCTTTTTAGTCGGCGCAGTGCTTTATCACGCCTTCAACGGTATTCGTATTACTATTCTGGATTTCAAGCCGGAATGGTGGCAGTACCAGGCTAAAACGGCAAAATTCGCCTGGGCGTTATTTTTGATTATTTTCATCCCCCTCGGTATTTACTTGTTCCTGGCAATTGGCACTTATTGCACAGAGTTGGCTGGAGAGGGCAGCAGTTGTTGGGCTATCCCCCCATTTCCGGGTTAGAAGGAGAGGAATAATATGACTAAGCTAACGGGTGTTACCCATCGTAAAGTACAGGTTCCTTCCAATAAAGAACGGACGGCCTTTTTGTTTATGCGTCTGTCCGGCGTCTTTTTGCTGTTTTTGGCAGTCAGCCACGTTCTGGTACAGCATGTGGTGAACAGCGTCCATGATTTGGATATTCAGTTTGTGATTGAGCGCTGGAGTTCTGTCACCATAAGGGGAATCGATCTGCTGCTGCTGTTTTTTGCCTTGATTCACGGTGTCAACGGTTTGCGCAATATTTTGGAAGATTACGTACACAGTGCAAAGGCGATGAAGGTTATTAATGTGCTTCTTGTTGTATTTCTGGTTATTTCTCTTATTTTTGCGAGTGTAGCCATTATTACCTTTAATCCTGGAACCTAAAGAGGTTGTTATGTCAAATATAAAAACGCATACATTTGATGCAGTTATCGTTGGCGCGGGCGGCGCGGGGCTTATGGCTGCGCTGTATGCCGGTAAAGATGCCAATGTAGCTGTCATCTCCAAGTTGTACCCTACCCGGTCTCATACGGGAGCGGCCCAGGGCGGTGTTGGCGCGGCTCTGGCTAATGTTGATGAAGATAGCTGGGAATGGCACGCTTATGACACGGTGAAGGGGTCTGATTATCTGGCAGACCAGGACAGTGTGGACGTGATGTGTAAGGATGCCATCCCCACGATTGTGGAACTGGAGCTGATGGGGCTGCCGTTTGATCGTCTGGAAGACGGCCGTATCTCCCAGCGTCGTTTTGGCGGCCATACCAATAAAAATACCGGCAAACCGGTACACCGCGCCTGCCATGCTGCCGACCGCACCGGCCACATGATTTTGCAAACCCTGTACCAACAGTGCATCAAAAACGACGTCAACTTCTTCGACGAATTTCACGTCGTAGACCTGATTCGGGTGGATGATACGGTGCGCGGCGTGGTAGCTATTGAAATTGCCACCGGCGACTTCCATATTTTCCACAGCAAAGCCGTCATGTTTGCTACCGGCGGTTGGGGACGCTGCTGGAAAGTCACTTCCAATGCCCATTCCCTGACGGGCGATGGGGCGGCCATTTGCCTGCGCCGCGGTATTCCCATGGAAGATATGGAATTTTTCCAGTTCCATCCCACCGGTATTTACCGCCTGGGCGTTTTGATTACGGAGGGTGTGCGCGGTGAGGGCGGCGTTCTCATTAACAATGAGGGCGAACGTTTCATGGAAAAATATGCCCCCAACATCAAAGATTTAGCCAGCCGTGATGTGGTTAGCCGGGCTATTTATCTGGAAGTGGCTGATGGCAAGGGGATCAACGGCCAGGATTATGTCTACCTGGATATACGCCCGGAAACAGTTAACTATTATAATGAAAAAGAAGGCGATCCCACTCGTATAGATCGGGCTTATATTGAAAGCAAATTGCCGGATATTGCCGATTTCACGCGCACGTATTTGGGGGTTGACCCGGTGACGGAACCGATGCCGGTACAGCCGACTGCCCATTATGCTATGGGGGGTATTCCTACGGATGTAGACGGCCGTGTCTTCCTGGATACGGAAAACACTGTTCTGCCCGGCCTTTACGCTGCCGGGGAAGCGGCTTGTGTTTCTGTACACGGGGCTAACCGGCTGGGCACCAACTCGCTGTTGGACCTGGTGGTCTTTGGCAAGCGGGCCGGCGTGGATATGGTGAAATATTGCCGGGAAGCCGAGCTTTTGCCTTTACCGGACAACGCGGCTGATGAGGTCATTGCCGAATTTGACCGCCTGCGCAATGGCAGCGGTGGCGTTAAGCCGATAGATTTGCGCAAGCAAATGCAGCTCACCATGACGAAAAATGTGAGTGTTTTCCGCACGGAGGAGATGATGGCGGAAGCGGTGGCCGATTTGAAGGAAATCCGGGAACAGTATGCCCGCAATATCCAGATTGACGACAAGGGGAAGCAGTTTAACACGGACCTTTTGGAGGCGTGGGAGTTGGGCTGCTTGCTGGAACTGGCTGAGGTTACGGCCGTATCCGCTCTGGCCCGCCCGGAGAGCCGCGGCGCTCACGCCCGCGACGATTACCCCAAACGGAATGATGCTGAATGGCTGACGCACACCTTCTGTCTTAAAGTGGCCGAAGGTGAGTACCGCCTGGATTATAAGCCGGTCACGCTCGGCCGTTACGAACCCAAGGAACGGGTCTATTAGGAGGAAAATCATGCAAGTAAATATGCGCATTCGCCGCTTCAATCCTGAAAAAGATGAAAAACCCTATTGGGGCGAATATACCCTTGATGATGTAGACCCCAACGAGTCTGTGCTGGATTTACTGCGCCGCCTTAAAGGGGAGCAGGACGGTACGTTGACGCTGCGTAGTTCCTGCGCTCATGGTGTGTGCGGCTCTGACGCCATGCGAATCAATGGGGCCAATATGCTGGCCTGTAAAACCCTGGTCAGCCGTCTGGGCAAAGAAGGCAGCAGCGAAGTTAAGATTCAAATTGAACCGATTTTGGGTTTGAAGGTGCAAAAAGACCTGGTTGTGGATATGGAACCGTTCTTTGACCATTACAAGTCGGTTATGCCTTACTTTGTCAATGATTCGCCGCCGCCGGCCGACGGCCGTGAACGGCTGCAATCTATCGAAGACCGGGCCAGGTTTGACGACACAACCAAATGTATCCTGTGCGCTGCCTGCACGACTTCCTGCCCCAGCTTCTGGGCCAATGAGAAGTACGTGGGACCGGCAGCCATCGTTCAGGCGCATCGCTTTATTTTTGACAGCCGGGATCAGGCGCCGGAAGAACGGTTGAAAGTGGTGGGCGACACGTTTGGCGTCTGGCGTTGCCGCACCATCTTCAACTGCACCAATGCCTGCCCGCGGGAAATTGAAGTGACTAAAGCGATTGCTGAAGTAAAGGATGTTTTGGCGACCGGGAAGATATAGATACGTGGCTGGTACGGAATTGCCAGACTTTCACGGATAAGACATGAGAGCCGGTTGGGAAGACCGGCTCTTTTTTTGTCAGGGGAGCCAATTTGCGGCATTATGGGGGCCATGAGACTGTATTTTTATTTGTTGTTGGGAGTGGGGTTGACGGCCGTATTCACTGCCTGCCAATCTACTCAAAATTATGAAGATTCGACCGCGCCGTTGTTTGAAGGCAGCTACGCGGAGACACCGGCTGATTTTTCCGGGAAGATCAAGATTGTTAGCTGGAACATCAAATTTGCTGAGGAAGTGGAGCAGGCGCTCACAGAACTGCAGGAAGTTGAGGCATTACAGGGTGCCGATTTTTTGTTACTTCAGGAAATGGATGAGGCGGGTGTGGATGCGATTGCCCGGACATTGGGGTATAATTATGTCTACTATCCGGCGTCTGTACACGCTGAGAATGGCTTGAATTTTGGCAATGCTATTTTGTCCAAATGGCCGCTTTCTCAACCGGAGAAGATTCTTTTGCCGCATGAAAGCCCCACGAATGGGCAGACACGAATTGCGATAACGGCCGTAGCCACCGTCGGCGACCGGGAAATTCCGGTTTACAGCATTCATACGGAAACCTTTGTCCTCAGCAGCGAAAAACGGTTGCAGCAGACGGAAGCTATTGTAGAGCAGATTGATGAGGCCGTAGCGGTCGTGATTGCCGGGGGTGATTTTAATACCATTTCTCAAATAGGGGTGGCGGCGTTGGAAGAACGATTTGCCAGAGTAGATATGGAACGGGTCTCTGCCAATACCGGCCCTACTGTGATCAGAGGCAGCAAGGGGTTTACGGCCGACCATATTTTTGCCCGTAATAGTGAGGTGATTGCCAGGGGTGTCTGGCCTGATACCGAAGCCAGCGATCATTTTCCTGTTTGGGTTGAGCTGGTATTGCTGGATTGATGCGGGTAAAAAATTAATCGCAAAGGACGCTAAGATCGCAAAGATTTAGAAAAATGCTTGGCGTTTTGCGGTGAAAAGAGGAGTTTTGACAATGAGCGATAAGAGTATAAGCCACGAGCATAAAGAGGTTGTGATTGCCGTTTATAAAGGGGAACATCAGGCTAAAAAGGTGATGGGCATTTTGGAGGAGGGTACCGGCCAAATCTCGGTTTCCCATGATGAAAGTGTGATTATTTCGATGGATAGTGACGGCAAGGTTTCCCTGCCCAGTTCTAACCAGAAGAAGAAAGGGCTGCTAGGTGGGGCGTTGACCGGCATTGTGGTTGGGGCGCTGGTGGGCTTTCCTATTGTCGGCATTGTGGTTGGCGGTGCGGTGGGCGCTTTTGCCGGTAAGAAACGGACGAAAAAGGCGCTGTCAGATGAGGCGGATACGGATGTGCTGCAAGAACTGATTGGCCACATGGAGCCGGACAGTTCCATGTTGATTGCCGAGGTGGATGACTGGGCAGTCGGCAGTATTGTGGATTCTTTGCAGTCGTATGATGCCTTAACTGTGTACCATGCGCCGGTCGATGAATTGGCGGCGGCGTTGGGTGGGCAGGATACGGCCGTACCGGACACTTCTGCCGCAGAATCTAAATCTAAATAAGGCCCCTTATGGATTTGAAAGCGACTTTAGCCATTTGGAAAAATATCCTTTCCCCTCCCGGTGAGGCCAGTTTTGTTGAAGAACAGGAAAAAGGGGACGCCAATTTGGGCACGGCCGTTACCTGGATGATTGGCGCCGCGCTGTTTGCCTTCATCATCTGGGCCGTGTACATCATCATCTTTGATCCCATCAGCCAAACACTGGAACTGATGCCGGAAGCACTGCTGCAATCCGGTATGCCCCAGGCAGCGATAGACGAAATGATGGCCCAGGCAGAGAGTACCTTCGCCAGCACTTTTTATGCCATGTTGATCCTGGGCTTGATGTCTGTGCCTGTTTTCTTTCTGATCGGTTCCGGCATGTTCTGGATTATTGCCCGGGTTTTGGGTGGCGAGTGCAGTTATACGGAACAAACTTACCTGATGGCTGCTTACAGCGCCCCTTTGTTTATTTTGAATACACTGTTTAACATGGTGCCTTTGCTTGGCCCGTTCCTGATTCTGGCTACAAATATTTATGCCATTGTGTTGACTTATTATGCTCTCAAAGTGACCCATCATTTCCCATCGAACAAGGTGATTGGCACGTTGGCGTTACCATTAACGTTGGTATTATTATTTGCCTGTTGTTCCTTGCTTTTGCTGGCGAGTACAATGGGAGCGCTGCTGGGTCAGGTTCCCCAATGATTGGGCGGCAGTTTGGTTGAAGTGTGGAGATTTAGTAGTAGAATTAATTCGTAACCGTATCGTTGAATGAGAATAGGTGGGTTTATTGTCAAGAGGTGAAATATGGCTATTACAATTACCTTGCCCAACAAGATAGAAACATTGTTACAGCGTGAGGCTCAGGAACAACAGTTATCGGCAGAAGAATTAGCTTTGGAAATTTTGGGTGAAGCGCTGAAAAAAGAGGAGACATTTCTTTCACTGGAAGAGGTTGTGGCTAAAATACAAGCCACACCGCCTAATCCGCATTCTTTTCGACCAGCCAAAGGTTCCCTGTCGGAGGCTTTACGCGAAGCACCGGAAGACCCTCACTTTAATCTGGCGGAATGGAAGAAAAGCTGGGCGGCAGTCGCAGCAGAGATAAAAGCAGTTACCCGCGCTAACACCATTGCAGAAGGGCGTGGATAAACCTGTATGACGAATTATCTTTTGGATACCAATCACGCATCCCCGTTGGTAACATTCAGTCATCCTTTGCGTGAACGTATCTTTCAAGGGTTGGATGCCGGAGATAGTTTTGCTGTCTGTGTGCCAGTTATTACAGAGATGTTGTTTGGTATTGGCATATTGCCACGCGCCAAGCAAAATTGGCTGGGCGAGTGATGTTGGTTGACGGCCGTATGAAGCCGTCAATGGGAAAGGAGAAGATGATGTTACTGAATCGTTATCGTTTACGGCCGTTTCTGGCTCTGTTCGTTGTGTTTATTGCCCTGTTCAGCCTGACAGGATCAGCTAACGCTGAGGAAATTTACCAGGGTGACACCATTGCTGCCGGTACGACGGTGGAAAATGACGTTATTCTCAGCGGTACAGATATTACTGTGGCTGGAGATGTGGATGGTGATTTGTTCGCCTTTGGCAACAACATTACCATTGATGGCGATGTGAGCGGTAGTGTTTACGCCATTGGGCAAAATATCGAGGTAAACGGGCAGGTGGGGGGCAGTGTTTATTCTCTGGCGCTCTCGTTGGTCCTGGGCGAGGAATCGCTGATTGAGAACAATCTTTACTATATTGGCGTACAGTTTTCCAGCAGTAAAGGGTCGCAGATTGGCCGGGATATGAATGGCGTGATGCTTTCGGCCAGATTGGGCGGCAGTGTGGGCCGGGACACGAAGGCGATGATTGGCCTGCTGGAATTAATCCGTTTTGCTATGGATACGCGGACAGGTTTCACTGATTCATCCTCGGCCATCCCCACCCCATCTGACGCTCTTACTGAAACGTCGCCGGGGGAAACGGCCGTCACCCAAACCGATCTACGCACCCGGCAGGCCAAAACAGCCCGCTTTTCAAACCCGGCGCAGGAAGAATTTACCGAACCAGAAAGCACGAGCGATTTGGTGGCCGCCAAAGCCATAGAGATGCTGCGACAGCTTGTTATGTTTCTGATTGTGGGTGGCTTGATGGCCTGGTTGTGGCCTAATTTGCTCAATGATTGGGCCGGCGAGGTGCGGACACGGCCGTTGCCGGCGTTGGGTAATGGGATTGTTTTCTACATCGTTGGCTTTGTAGCCACTCTGTTCTTTGTCTTTCTGGTTCTGGTAGTCAGCCTGGGCCTGTTCCGGATTCAACTGGGTGAATTGGCCTGGATTGTCTGGGGAATCGGCTTTTCTGGCATTGGCCTGGGATTCTGGTTGTTCCTGGCTTTGCTGGTTTTTGGCAGCAAAGTGATTGTTTCCTATTTGGGAGGGCTGCTCATTTTCGAGAAGATTTATCCCCAGGCTGCCGCTCATAAAGTGTGGCCGTTGCTGGTAGGTTTGATCATCTATCTGCTGCTTAGTGTTATCCCTTATCTGGGTTGGATTGTGGGTCTGCTGGTCACCTGGTTGGGCATGGGTGCGGTGCTGATTGTGTATCGTAAGCGCGGCGCGAATCAAGTAGTAGCGGCTATTTCATCAGATCAGGATCGAGGAGAAACGGCCGTACCCGCCAAAGGATGACGACGAATTGAGGAATAAACAAATGGGGCAGTTGGAAAACTTCGTTTATTCCTTAATCCGCTGTACTCACCCTGCCAGAAATGAAACGATTTTACTTTATCCTTTTATTGGGCGTACTGTGGGGGGTAGGCTGTCAAAGCCAACCTTCCGCGCTCCCGACAACTGCGCCTGTAGCTGTAAGGGAAACGGCCGTACCTCCCACCCCTCCCTTACCCACCCAAACA
>JAJRTP010000700.1 GCA_024278255.1 Chloroflexota bacterium
CCTACCGAGCGCACCCGGCCCCCTTTGCCCGCCAGATCAATAATCGCCCAACGGCCGTCCCGCTGCTGAATCTGCTCCCACGTCAGCCCGGCCACCTCAGACCGCCGCAAACCCGCGCCAATCATCACCGCCAGAATCGCCTGGTCGCGTACAGCCTTCAGCGCCGGAATCTCCTCCCGCCGCCAGCGATAGACCGGCGTGTTCACCAGCTTCTCCGCTTCCTCCTGCGTCAGCCAGTTCCCGGCGCGGACGCCTGCCTGCTTCACCCCTTTCACCCGTTCCACGCCATAGGCCAGGGTGGGGGGAAGCAGGCCGTTGTCGGCCGCTTCGCTGGCGAGCTTTCGTATAGCTGATAACGCCTGATTGATACTGCTCCGGCTTTTGCCGGCTTGCAGCACCTCCTCCCGGTAGGCGTTGATGGTCGCTTTGGTGAATGGGGGACGGCCGTTTCGCTCGTACCAATCCAGGAAATCAATGAGGGCGCGGCCGTAAGCCCGCTTGCTGTGTGGGCTGTCTACGCTTGTTAACGCCCCAAAAGAGATTTTTAGAATATACCTTTTTGAGGGGATATAAAAAAATACCCTAATTGTATTTTGCTCTCAATTTGCATTATTTAATTGTTTAATATATCATAGTTATAAACATCATTGTTATAACTATTATTATTGAATAAGAGGGATATATGTTCGTTGACCGGCACGAAGAACTGGCTTTTCTGAACCGTCTGCTCACCCGCAAGCAGCCTGGGCCGGCGCAGATGCTGCTTTTATACGGCCGTCGCCGGGTGGGGAAGACCGAACTCTTGAAACATTGGGTGGAGCAAAGCGGACGGCCGTTCACCTACTGGGCCGCCGATAAAGAGCCGGCCGTGCTGCAACGACGCAGCTTCATGGCGGCAATGCTGGATATGCCGGAAGAGCAGGCCGCCCCCTTTGATAGCTGGCCGGCTTTGTGGCGCTGGCTGGCCCCGCGCCTGGCGGAAAGGGCTGACCAACAAATTCTCATCCTGGATGAACTCTCCTACGCTTCGGTCGCCGACCCCGCCTTGCTTTCGGCGCTGCAGCACGCCTGGGACCATCACCTCAAAGATTCTAATGTGGTTTTGGTATTGTGCGGCTCGCAGGTGACGACGATGGAAGCGATCATGCAGCATCAGTCGCCGCTGTTCGGCCGTTTTACCGGTCAATGGCATTTGCAGCCACTGCCGTTCTCCAGTTTGCGCGAATTCTTTCCCACCTGGTCTGCTGAAGAGCGAGTGGCTCTTTATGCGGTCGTGGGCGGCATCCCCGCCTACTTGAGTTGGTTGGACAGCGACCTGACGCTCGTTGACAATATCCGGCAGGTCATTTTGCAGCCAGGCAACATCTTTTTGGCCGAACCGGAATTGCTGCTTCACGACGAGCTGCGCGATTTGTCTACCTACCAGGCGATCCTGCGGGCCATCAGCAAGGGACATCACACGTTGAAAGCAATTAGCAATGATTGTCTCATCGGCTCATCCGGTCTCACCTTCCATCTGGGCAAGCTGCAAGAACTGCGCCTGGTGGAACGCCGCCTGCCGGTGACGTTGACGACGGCCCAACAGCGTAAATCGAAGCAGGGGCGGTATCACCTGAGCGATCCCTTCTTCCGTTTCTACTTTCGTTTCCTCTTTCCCCATCTCCGTTCGCTCATGTCCCCGGAAGAGACGACTGCGCACATCAAAAGTGAATTGCGGGCTTTTGTCGGTCTCTCTTTTGAAAAACTGGCCCAGCAGTGGACGGTAAAACAAGCCCGCGTCGGTAACTTGCCCTTTGCCCCGGAAGGGGTGGGCAGCCATTGGAGTCGCCGGGTGCAGGTGGACGTGGTCGCCATCAACCATCAAAGTAAGGAGATTCTACTGGGTGAGTGCAAATGGGGGGAAGGGAAGGTGAACCGGCAGGTGGTGCGGGAACTCATTGAGCAAAAAGGGCCAAAGGTGCGCCAGGAGCTGCCGCATGGCGAAGCGTACTCTTTCCACTACGCGGTTTTTGCGCGGGGCGGCTTTACGAAAGCGGCCGCGGCCGAATTATCGGCGCACGAGGGGTTGCTGGTAGACCTGCCGGCGTTGGATGAGGTATTGTCAGATTAGTTCCAATCATTCATCCGGGCAGGCTGTTACCCCGTTGCCAACGCTAATTCAATCTGAATGAAATCCCCGGCCGTCACTTGCAGGCTGCGCATCGGTTCCAGGTAACGTTCCGTCGTCATGATACTGGCGTGGCCCAACATCTGCTGGATTTGCCGCAAGTCGGCGCCCCCTTTCAAGGCCAGCGCCGCCGCCGTCCGCCGCAAGTCGTGAGCGGCTAACGAGGGTTCGCCCTTCGCCCTTCCTATAGTCGAAAAGATATGATTTTTCGGTAAAATCGGCAATTTCACAACAGACGCCACGCGCTGCGGCGTGCAGCGCGTCATCAATCTTTACTCATATGTTCGACGAGGGCCGCCCTGGCTTCGTTGGCGCTGGGCAGGAACGGCCGCAGTTTTATGGGCACATCCAGATTAGCCAGCATAGGCTGCAACAACGCCCGCAACAAGTTGTCTTGCACGTGAATTTCGTGCGGCCGCACATTGAGGCGGGAAAACATTTCCGCCGTCTTCAGGGGCACGGCGGCGTACATATCTTCTATGGCGGGCTGCGGCGTAAGCAGTTCGTGAGCCAGAATGAAAC
>JAJRTP010000701.1 GCA_024278255.1 Chloroflexota bacterium
AGTTTGCCAGGCTATGATATAACAGGGCCATGAAGATGAAGCAGAAAGGGCTGATTTTTTCAATGGCTTTGCTCACGGCCGTAACCCTCACGGCCGTCATCCTCTGGTTTGCTTCTCCCCAAATCATCTCCGCCCTGCCCTACCGAATAAAAAGCCGCCTGCCCGCCTCCGTCGTGTACCTGGCCGTCACCCCGCCTGTGGCTACCGCGTTGCCCGCTCCGGCTGGCACGGCCCCGCCGGCCGTTACCATCCCTCCCATCATTCTGCCCACCGCTACAGCCACAGAAACAGCAACGGCCGTTCCCCCGACCGTTTCACCCCTCATCTCCTCACTCCCCATCCCCTCATCCACACCTTCCTCACCCCCCAGCCCCACCCCTTTGCCCCCGGCCGTGCGTCTGGAAAACGTACAAATCATCCCCCAAAAATTCAACAACTGCGGCCCGGCCAACCTGTCTATCAATCTGACCTACTACGGCCTGGAGGATAGCCAACTGGACATCGCCAGCGTCATCCGCCCCACATACAAAGACCGCAACGTTTCCCCCTGGGAAATGGTTGATTATGTCAACAATCAGACACCCTTGCAGGCGCAAGCCTTCAGCGGCGGCGATTTAGACACCCTCAAGCAATTGTTGGCCGCCGGCTTACCCGTCATCATCGAAAAAGGGCTGATTCCCAGCGAATGGGAAGGCTGGATGGGGCATTACCTGACACTGATCGGCTACGACGACGCGCAGCAGCGGTTCCTCACCTTTGACACGTTCCTCGGCCCGTGGGACAGCAGCGGCCGGGAGGAAACGTATGATTTTATCGAGACGTATTGGCAGCATTTCAACTACACGTTCCTCGTGGTCTATCCACCCGAAGAAGAGGCCCTGGTAGCTGAAATCGTCGGAGAAGAGATGCTTGATCCATTGGCAATGTGGCGGGAAACGGCCGTAAGAGCTAAAAACGACATCGAGGCCGACCCGGAAAACGCTTTCGCCTGGTTCAACCTGGGCACCAGCCTGACCCACTTGGGAAAGTTGACCAACGACGCATCCCACTACACGAATGCCGCCGCTGCGTTTGATCAGGCGCGCACGCTGGGGCTGCCCTGGCGGATGCTCTGGTATCAATTCCAACCGTATGAAGCGTATTTGGCAAACGGCCGTGCTGAGGACGTCCTCATCCTGGCCCAGGCCACCCTGGACAGCGGCGGCGGCCAATTTGTGGAAGAAACCTGGCTCTACCGCGGCCGTGCCTACCAACAGCAAGGCGATTCAGCCCGCGCCGCCGCCAACTACCGCCGCGCCCTCGAGCTAAAACCAGACTGGGCAGAAGCGCAAGCAGCGCTGGACAGCCTGAATTGATGCTTCATAATTCGTGAGTCTACTGAAAAAACTAACCGCAGAGGCGCGGAGGGTGCAAAGAATTTAGAGTCTCCCAGAGAAAAATCTCTGCATTCTCTGCGGTGAAATCAACCTTTTTTCAGTAAAGCCATTTGTTTGTTCCTCAATTCGTTGTACTCCACCCTAATATTTGCGGAAAAACTGAACAACCCGCTCCATAAACAAAGTATCTCCGCCCCCGTTAAACGTATGCGGCAAGCCGTCATAAAAGAAACATTCATAAGGATGGTCAATCTCTGCCAACTCCGCGCACAACTCCTCTGACCACTCCACCGGCACCACTGCATCATCCCGGCTGTGATGCACGCCGATCGCGGCATTGACGCGATCCAGATAATTGATCGGAGAAATTGCGGCTACCTGTTCCGGGGAAGCAGCCAACTCAAACTGACCGCGCCGCCCGCCTGTCCAGGCCAAAATTCGCTCGTTATTTTTGTTCTCATCACCACTCATCGCCGCATAGAGAACGGCCGCTTTCAGATAAGGTGCATTATTCACCGCCAACACCCGCAAAGCCACCCCACCCCCCATGCTGTGCCCCCACAAATGAATGTTGTCCGCATCCGCCCGGCGCAAATAGCCCGTCTCATCCTGGCTTTGCTCCCGAATGATGGCAATCAGATTCAACACGTCAATGGCATACCCAATGCGGTACGGATTTGGCCCCTCGTCCGAAGGCGGATAGTTGCGGAAATTGGGGTGAATGACAAAATACCCCGCCTCAGCCAGCGCATCGGCGTATCGCTGTGTATAGGCCACCGTCTGGTATTCGGCCGGGGGAATGTAGCCATGCAGCATAAGTACAACCGGGAACTGGCTGCCCTCGTTGGGCACGTTCATATAACCATAAATTGTCAGGCCATCGCTGGGATACGCGATCAGGTAACGGGTAAATCGGTCATTCCGTTCCAGCGTATCTACAATTTCCAGTTGGCCGCCACCGTAGCTGCGGGCTGTCAAGGCATCTATGGTTAACGGAGCGTATAAGTCAGGCGGTGCGGTTGGCAAGGTTGTTGGCGTTTGAGTGGGCACGGCCGTAAATGTGGCTGTAGGCACGGCCGTAGGCGTCATTGTCGGCGTAGAGCCGTTTGTCGGTCTGGGTGTGATGGTAGGCAAGGGCACGGCCGTACTCTTTTGTACTGATGCGGGGGATGGTGTGGTGACGGCCGTTTGCTCACAAGCCACAGCCAATATCAGAAAAACCAGCAGCCAACCGGTACGCCGTAAACAATTCATATCAATCAGATTACCTCAAACTGCCATTTGCGGCTACAGGCAAATTTATCAAACACTTGACAAAATCAACAAAGACTAATATTATTAGTCTTGTGTAACTAACACCATTAGTCTTGACGGAGATAGGAAATGTCAAATATGATACATACACAAGAACGAACAAAATGGAGTATGCCGGGATTATTGTTGCGGTTGGAAGGAACGGCCGTATTACTGGGCAGTCTGTTGATTTACAGCCGTTTAGAGTACAGTTGGGGGATATTTTTCCTGCTGCTTCTCTGGCCTGACAGCGCCATGCTGGTGTATGTCGTCAACAAGCGGGCCGGCATCATCGCCTACAACATCTTACACACATATGCCCTGCCCATCAGCCTCATCCTGCTCTCCCTGCTACTGGCCTGGTCGCCGGGTATTCAGATAGCCCTCATTTGGTTCGCCCATATTGGCCTGGACAGGCTCGTTGGTTACGGTCTAAAATACCCCAACGAATTTAAGGATACTCATCTGAATCGCGTGTAAGGGAACGATCATGCCCTACCCCAGTCAAGTAAACCGGGAAAACATCATTCAGCAAGCGTGGCAAATGATTGAAGAAGAGGGCGTCCAGCAATTGTCATTGAACAAGCTGGCCGCTTCTCTCAACATCAAGGCGCCGTCACTTTACCGGCACGTCAGCAGCAAAGCCGACTTGTTGCAAGCCGTCAATCTGCTCACCCTGCAAAAGCTATTTACCGATATTGCCAGCACCATACCCGCAGATAAACCGCCGCTGGAACAAATGACGGCCGTGCTACACACCTACCGTCAATTTGCCCTGGCCCACCCCCACACCTACGAACTGGTCTACCAATACAATCCTGCGGCCCGCCCAGATGAAAATATTTTAGTTCAGTTAATACTACCCATTCAGGAAATCATAGCTGGCGTCACGGGTCCTGATAATTCTCTGGCCGCCTTGCGCGGGGCATTAGCTTTGGCACATGGCTTCGTTATGCTGGAAATCAACCAGCAGTTGCAACGTGGCGGTGATTTAGACGCAGATTATCAACAGGCCGTCAATGCCTATCTAAACGGCTGGCAATCCCCCTGACAGGCTCACACGCAGCCCAATTCATAACCAACCGAATAGCAAATTGGTCACATAGGAAATATTTCCTATTTGGGTTTTTTTCAGATCGCCATATGGTTAGGAAAATCTCGTACTTGTTGCATTGTACTTTTAGTATTTTAACATCACAGGACACCATCATGGCCAAAATATTACTCGTGGAAGATGACGCGCTTATCCGTGATCTTATTGCCTATCGTTTGCAAAATCATCATTTTGACGTCGTGGCAGCCAGCGACGGGAAGGAAGGCGTTTTACTGGCCAAATCAGAAAACCCGGATTTGATCCTCATGGACATGCGGATGCCCATTATGGACGGGTGGGAAGCCACAGAGCAGATCAAGACCTGGCCCCCAACAGCAACCATTCCCATTATCGCCCTGACAGCCCAATCCGCCATAACTGTTAATGAACGGAAAATGCAAGTCAGTTATGATGGTTATGCGCAAAAACCGCTGGAGTTTAAACAGTTACTTACCCAAATTGAATCATTGATACAGCAGCGTATTGTGGCCTAAAATTAGCCTTAAACACAAAAAAGCCGCCCCCTGGGGGACGGCCGTAAAATTTGCCTGTTTAATTTTGCTGCTAACTAATGGGCTGAAAAGGGCTGCACAGCCGGCATAGGTTCTTCCACTTCCTCATAAAC
>JAJRTP010000702.1 GCA_024278255.1 Chloroflexota bacterium
ACCTTCCGGAGCCAAAAGAAGAATCTGTTCAATTTTGCGTAATCGTGCAGTACGAGATACCTGTCTTAACATAAAATCCTCTTGTGATTAGACCGTTTGTTCTATTTTAGAACAATTTGCGGTATAATGCCAGAAAATCTTGCCAACTCTGTCGGGGTAGTTTACAGTATGAAGGCGTGACATGAGAAAAGATCCCATCAAATTATTACTCGTGGAAAGAAGTGCCCCTAACCTCCACCGGATTCACACTTATCTGGCGGAAGCCTTCTCCAGGTCTGCTGACGTGCTGGAAGTCCGGGAAGTTGGCCGGCTGGATGCAGCTCAGGCGGCTGTGATGGCGGACCCGTTTGACGTCATCCTGTTAAATCCCTATCTGCCGGACGCATCCATCATTACGTCTGTTATCGAAATGAGAAAGGCTGCGGCCAATATCCCCATCGTTGTCCTGACTACCCTGGACAAACCCGACTACATCAAACAAATCATCGAGACCGGCGTGCAAAATTTGCTCCATATCCACGAGCTGGACACGCCGCATCTGCACCGGGCCATTTTATTAGCCCTCGAATGGAAAAAGATGATGACCGACCAGCGCCAGATCACCGTTGAATTAAACCAAAAAGCGGCGGAACTGGAAGCGCGCAATGTAGCCCTGGACGAATTTGCCTCTACGCTGGCCCACCAGATTCAAGGATTGCTCAGTCAAATGGTCGGCTACGCCAGCTATCTGGAAATGCACTATGCCGCAGATACCGATCCCGACGTCCAGCAGTCGCTCACCCGCATCGTGGAAAGCGGCCACAAGATGGACAATATCATCACGGAAATGCTGCTGCTCGCCAGCATCAGTTCCGATGACATACAAATTTATTCCCTGGACATGGGGCGCGTGGTCAACGAAGCCAAAAAGCGGCTCCGCTATCTCATCCGGGAATACCAGGCAGAACTCATCATGCCGGATAGCTGGCCGGCAGCGCTGGGCCATGCGCCCTGGATCGAAGAAGTGTGGCTCAATTATATTGGCAATGGCTTGAAATATGGCGGCGACCAGCCCCGTCTGGAATTAGGCGCTTCAGTCCAGGCTGACGGTATGGTCCGATTTTGGGTGAAGGATGACGGTATCGGTATCTCGCCGGCCGATCAACTGCGCCTGTTTAAGCCGCACACCCGGCTGCGCCCCCGGCGTTTTAAGGGGGAAGGGCTGGGGCTGTCTATTGTCAAGCGCATTGTGACGAAGTGTGGCGGTGAAGTGGGGGTTGTCAGTCAAGAGGGGCACGGGAGTACATTCTGGTTTACGCTACCGGGGGCGGAGTCGTAAACCATCCTGTTGGTTAAATGTCAGGTGAATATGTTTGGCGGATACGGCCGTGCCCGTCATAATTCCCCTTTTGACCGCGTCAAAAGGGGAACTGTATGAAATTCTGGCAAAAACTGCGTAAAACAAACAAGCCTGTCATCGTCGTTTCCGGGCTGCCCCGTTCCGGCACGTCCATGATGATGAAAATGCTGCAAGCCGGCGGCATTGAACCGGTTGTAGACAACATCCGCGCCGCCGACGACGACAATCCCAAAGGTTATTTTGAATTTGAACGGGTGAAGCAACTGGACAAAGGAGACACGGCCTGGGTGGCTGAGGCGCAGGGCAAAGCAGTCAAGGTGATTTCCCAACTGCTCAAATATCTGCCCGCCGATTATGTATACAAAATTATCTTTATGCGCCGGGCCATGCCGGAAATTCTGGCGTCACAAAAGAAAATGCTGGTCAACCGGGGCGAAGACCCGAACAAGGTGGACGATGAAGAGATCGCCGTTCTTTTTGAAAAGCACTTGCGAAATGTGATGACCTGGCTGGATACACAGCCTAACGTCTCTACGCTTTACATCCATTACAACGAAACACTGGCCGATCCGCAAACGCAGGCGGAGATAGTCAATGAGTTTTTGGGCGGGGGATTAGATGTAGAGAGGATGACGGCCGTGGTAGACCCCACCCTCTACCGCAACCGGCAAAGCTAAAACTGATACTGCTTTTCGGGGAGAAACTGGCAAAAATAGTTCCATCCTCCTACAAGAAGAACTGATTTTCCCATACAAACATGTTTCCCCTACAACTTATGATAATCAACAAATATAAATGTAAGGTGCGTCTGGCAAAGTTAACACGCCTGACCAAATTAAAAGAGGTTATATTATGCAAAATGATCATCAGGTAGTCATGTCACCCATCAAATACCCCGGCGGTTTACGTATTTTTGAATGTAACCAATGCCGCTATGCCTTTGCTGCCAAAATAGATGATGCGGGCGTCATTATGTTTGACACCCGCGTTCGCGTCAATAATGGCGATCTGGCAGCCACCCACAGCCTGTTTATGACGCCGGTTATCGAATTGGAAATGGAAACCGGCGCCAGCCTCGCCAATTATTAATGCACATCCAACCGGGGCAGCTTCATATAATTGGTGTAACCCGGCTTGCCAAACTTAAAAAGAATTTCCAGATTGTAAATCCCTGGAGCCAGCATCAATTCTGGTAAGGCTACATTCTGCACCGCTCTCACATCATTCTCCACATCATCAGGCTTCAATTCTAAAACAGATGTATCACCCGTGCCTAAATTGTGGATATGGCATTGTGCTTGAAAATCTTGCGGAGCTAACCACACTTCATTGCCGGTGCGATCCTGGATTTGAAAGTTAAGCTGCAAATCAAAAGGGTATTCGTGAGAAATGTGCCCCAGAAATATCCGGTCTTCTTCTGCCAGAGGTACAATTATGTCATAATCGGGCGTTTGGCGTAAATGCACCTGGGCAGCGACGACTTGGTATGCCTTACTGGCGGGTTTTTGTGGCAAATCAGGTTGAGGTTTACCAGAGGACAGCGGTTCAGGCCGTTCAAACTGACGTTCCATCCAGGCGCACACCTGTTCCCCCTGAATTTCCGGCCATTCTTCGTTTTTGTCTTTTTCGATGTAATGGGCAGTTGTCTGAAATTCCAAATCCCCGTCCGGTAACTGGCACACCTGGTAGTTAACTACAAATGTCGCCAGCGTCTTCCAGTTTTGCTCATTCGCCAGGTCGCTGGCTTGGACCAGCCATTCTTTAATCTCGTTGTGGGAGACGGAACGGCCGTCCGCCTTCAACCGATCTTCCACTTCCGGTACGGACAAAGCAGCCAGGTCGGCAAAGCTATGCACATCAAAGCTCTCCGCAAACCATTTCTGGCGCGCCGGACCAATCCCCTTGATTTTTGTTAAATCATCCTGGGTGTAAAGTTGCGTTGTCATGGAAAGAATCCTCCTTAAAGTACACTGGCCCTGGGTTTTACGCCAGGGCCAGCATTACGCACTCAATGGTTACGGCTAATTGTCATCTACATAGAATTGCAAGATCGGCCCTTCAAAGTAACCGGCTATGTCATCCCGTTCACCCAAAGGATTCTCATAAGTGAGCAAGACGACCATCTTCATGGGCAGCGAGCCATGTGGTACGTCATTCTTCTGAATAACCGTACCAGGGACATCCAGATGCAAATAATATTCGCCGTTCGGGCTAGGCAGCGGAATGTTGGAACCGCCAGCGGGGATATAATCAACCAGGCTGATTTCCGGCCCAGGGCCGAGGGATTCCAGCGCCACATGGACGTGCCAGGTTCCAGCAACCATTTTCCAGTTGGTACCAGTCATCCGCCACCGGATGTTCACCGACCACGGTTGACCAGCTTGAATAATGTTTGCTGGCGCTTCTGCCTGGGGATCGTGTTCGTGAACCCATACATTAAGAAAATCTCCATCAAGCGTAATCGGGGGGACTTGAATAGGCATTACATTACCTCCTACTACATATAATTCTTTCACCAATAAAATTGTGCTTGTCCTACGGGGCCCTTAATCAAACTGCACGATCACTTTATATAACAGCCAACTTAATCTGCACTTTTTAATCACTTAATTTCGCCTGAATTTCAAATTAAGCGCCCATCTATTAGTACGTCCGTTGGCGAATGGATTCATATAATTTTGTAGTGCGATCTTCAGGTGGCACGTCCAGCTCCATTTGCAAAGCGGTCACACATTCATGGTATTGGCGAATTGCCAGATAGGCCTGGCCCAACCGGTAATACGCCTGCATAAGATGGCGATGCGCTGCTTCCTGGCAAGGTTCTATGTTTAATATCTTCTGGCTGCAATCAATACAGGCGGTAAAATCTTCATTGTCCAGATAATGGCGGCTTAACAAGGCCAACATTTCCAGATAGGCTTCTTGCAACTGTTGGCGGCGCGGGAAAACCCATTCTTCATACCGGTCTTCCGCTAAAAATTCACCCTGATATAAGGAGGCAGCCGCCTGATATTCATAGACTGCTTGCTCCTGTTGATTTTGCTGCCAATAGATATTTCCCTGATGCAGATGGGCCTCAAAGGCATCCACGTCTACCCACAAACGCATTTCAGGATTGAGAATGTAGCAATCGTCCTGAAAAATGATGTGGGAGAAATCGGGGTAGCCGTTGCGCAGCGCCTGGCGCAGGCCATAGATAGCTACATTTAAGTTGTTGCGGGCGGCGTCCGGCCGGGAATTGGGCCAGAACAAATCCATTAGCTGCTCTTTGGCGACGGGCCGATCCCGGTGCATTAACAGGTATTTGAAGATGGCTTTCCCTTTGCGGCTGGCCCATTCGTCAATGACGTGATCATCTTCGTACACCTGGAAGCTGCCAAAACAGTAAACAGTCAGTGACGGCCGTTCCCCATCCATTTCAACCATATGCGGCACAGTTTCTATCGGGCTTTTGGCAATTGTAGGTATCGTTGGGCCAGAAATATCCGGTACAAAGGATGGCTTCTTCAAAATTCCCCTGGCTCGCTGCCAGAGATTCGTCTGCGGGGGTTCGATCATTTGACGAGCTGGTTCCAGGGCAGGCACGGCCGTATCCATCCCTTCAATCGCCTGCAAAACAGAGTGTAGCTGCTGGCGCATTGTCTGTTCCCGCATTACGGCCGTTTCATATTCCTGCTTATACGTCGCCAGCTCCTCCTGATGATGAAAACACGTCTCGCAAAGTTGGGCCGCCACTGCCAGTAAATTCTCCAAAGCGACATCACCTTGCTGCCGGGCAGCCGCCTGGGCAGCCGTCAACCACTGCTTAACAGCGTGGTAGTCACCCGTGGACGTCAAATCATCCAGCCGCTGCCACTGTTCATTTTCTACAGGCAAGGGTCTAACAGCCATTTTGCTTTACCAGTCCCAACATGTTCCGGAAAGCGCCGAAAGAAATATTCATCGCAGGGATAGCAGACGTTTCCATTTCCGGTAGAGCGTCAATTGGCGCCAACGGCAAATACAAAACAGTCCACATCAAAATGCGATGAAGCGTTGTAATTCAGTTGTCAACTTCAATGTAAGTTATAATGATGTTGATGGGTTTGAGCACAGAACTACAAACAGTATAGCACATAAACCGTTCCCCAAACGTTCCCTGATTTACAATTTTAGAAAAAGCTCATTCAGAATAGTTAGTGGAACGCGACACAAGGGATTTGCGTTTACCTTCACTACAAGGATAAACGTAAAAAGAAGCATTTTCCCGGCACACTTGGCTCAGGCATTCTGGCAGGTAAGAAATCCGTAAGGGCAACGGCCGTCATCTTGATCCCTTGTCCCCTTTCCGTTAAAATTTAACTGTGGTTAACTTATTAGCTAACCACCATTCACACCATTCTTATTGTCTACAAAAATAAGGATTTAGCTCAATATGCAAAATATGAAAGAAACAGACCATGAAAAAACCAGTTGCGCCGAAATCATCCACGAAACCGTCGCCGATAAAGAAGGCATCCGGCAAGTTCAGGTGACGCCGGAAGCCGGCCAACTTACCGTGGATTACGATGCCGGGCAAATTTCAGACGCCGACGTAGCCCAGGTAACGCAGCGCCTCAGCCCGGAGCTGGAGGAACGCTGGCACACCTGCACCGTGCGTCTGGGTAAATCTGGCGGCCGGGCCTGCGAATCCTGCGCTATTGGGCTGGAACGACGTCTGAAACAAATCAGCGGCGTGCGCCAGGCGTCGGCCAGCTACATGGGTGGGGCCTTGACGGTCACGTATGACAGCGCCCAGGTTTCCCCGGAGGAGATCAGCCGGGAAGTCAAACAAATGGGGGTGGAGATCATGCCCTCGGCCGCCGAAACATGCGAGGAAGAGGAAATGTTTCTGCCTTCCACTCGCCGGCAAGTCTGGGACTGGTTTATTCACAACCCGGAAGCGATCCTGATGGTCATCACCCTCGTCGCCATGTCTGCCGCTTGGCTTCTGGAAAAGACGGCCGAACTTCCCCTCCTCGTTGCCGGTCTGTACGTCATCGCCTATGCTGCCGGGGGCTACTACGGCCTGAAAGGGGGCAGGGAATCGTTACGCCAGAAGACAATTGACGTGGATTTGCTCATGATTCTGGCGGCCGTGGGCGCGGCGCTGGTCGGCCAGCCGTTTGAAGGAGCCATGCTCCTTTTCCTCTTCTCCCTCTCCAACGTGTTGCAGGATTTTGCCATGGATCGGACACGCAATGCCATCCGGGCTTTGATGCAGCTACGGCCGTCTCAAGCCCTCATCCGCCGCGGCGACAAAGAATACCTGCTGCCCATTGAGCAAGTCCACATCAGCGATCTCATGATCGTCAAGCCAGGCGACCGCATCGCTCTGGATGGCGTGGTGGCCGTCGGGGAAAGCAGCGTAGACCAATCGGCCGTTACCGGCGAATCTATGCCCGTGAGCAAAAAGCCGGGCGAGCAGGTCTTTGCCGGCAGCATCAACAAAAACGGCCATCTGGAAGTGCGCGTCAGCAAACTGGCGAAAGATTCCACCATTGCCCGCCTTATCCAGATGGTAGAGGAAGCCCGCAGCCAGAAAGCAGAAACGCAGCGCTTCATTGACAAAGCGGAGCAGTACTATGCTCTGGGGGTTATTATTCTCACGGCCCTGTTTATCGTTGTGCCCCTCGCCCTGTGGAACGCGCCTTTTGAGAGTACGTTTTACAAGGCCATGACGATATTAGTAGCCGCCTCCCCCTGCGCCATCGTTATCAGCACTCCGGCTACCGTTCTTTCCGCCATCGGTAACGGGGCCAAACGAGGCGTTTTGTTCAAAGGGGGCGCATACGTGGAAAATGCGGCCACAATCAAGGTGATGGCTTTTGACAAAACGGGCACACTGACCATTGGCGAACCGCAGGTGACGGACATTCATCCCATCGCTGACATGGATGAGGATGAACTGCTGGCGCTGACCACGGCCGTAGAAGCCAAATCAGAGCATCCCCTGGCCCAGGCCACCATCCGCGCCGCCGAAGAACGCCAACTGGACATCCCTGCCACCAGCGACTTCCAATCCGTCACTGGCAAAGGGGTGATGGCCCGTGTAGACGACCACATCATCCACATCGGCAACCCGCGTTATTTTGCCGGGCAGGATTTTGTCGGACTAACGGAAGCGGAAGCCATCGTCACCAATTATCAGGAAATGGGCAAAACCAGCGTTCTGGTGGTGGAGGAAGATGGGGCGGGTCACGGCCGTATCCTGGGTATCGTGGCCTACGCTGACGTCTTGCGCTCGGACGCCGCCGACGTGATTGCCGACCTGCACCAACGAGGCATTGAACACGTGGTCATGCTCACCGGAGACAATGAACGGGTGGCCCGGCGCATTGCCGAACAAGTAGGTGTAGACGACGTTTTTGCCGAACTGCTGCCGGAAGATAAGGTAACGGCCGTCAAACGAGTGCGCGAAAAATACGGCCCGGTCGCCATGGTCGGCGACGGTGTAAACGACGCCCCCGCCCTGGCCACGGCCGACATCGGCATTGCTATGGGCGCGGCCGGTACCGACGTGGCTCTGGAAACGGCCGACATCGTTCTCATGGCCGACAAACTGGACAACCTGCCCTACCTCATCGGCCTCAGCCGCCAGACCCGTAAAACCCTCATCGTCAACCTGACCTTCGCCCTGAGCATGATCGCCCTTATGCTCCTCCTCATCATCTTCAAAAACCTACCCTTGCCCCTGGCCGTTTTAGGGCACGAAGGCGGTACCGTCCTGGTCTCTCTCAACGGAATGCGGCTGCTCAATTACAAGGGGTAGAGCCACATTGCCCTCTATGGCTGCCGAATGCAATTCGGCATCTGATACGGAAAACACGCTGAAGCGCGTTAAGATCAAGCACTGTCAACACCCCAGTGCGCTTTAGCATACTTTCTGTGCCAGACCAGGATTTGCAATCCTGGTCGAGTGACAACCAACAATCAACTTGACATTCAGTTCAGTTTTTATTAAAATTCTAAACAATAATTTAGATACATCAAAAAGAGGCAAATATGGTTTACAACCCACTGGCGGCATTATTAGCCGGTATCGCTTTCATCGCTATCCTGTCCCTGATTTTCTGGCCGGACACTGGGCTTTACTGGCGCTGGCAGCAATCCCGCCGCCTGACGCAGCGGGTGCTGACGGAAGACGCCCTGAAACACATCCACGAAGACGAAATGAACGGCCGTACCCCTACCATCGCCAGTATTGCCGGCTCCCTGCACATCAACCAGAATGAGACGGCCGTCCTCCTGACCCACATGCAGGCTGAAGGGCTGCTGCAAATTGACGGCGACAATATCGAACTGACGCCCGAAGGGCGTTCCGCCGCCCTGCACATCATCCGCGCCCACCGCTTATGGGAGCAGCACCTGGCCGAAGAAACCGGCTATCACGAAGTGGAGTGGCACACCATAGCGGAAGCGCAAGAACACGAACTCAGCACAGCAGAACTGGACGACATCGCCAACCGCCTGGGCAATCCCACTTACGATCCCCACGGCGACCCCATTCCCACGGCCGAAGGTAAAGTGATTATTCCCCAGGGCCAACCCCTGTCCACCTTGCCGGCCAACAGCACGGCGCGCATTGTCCATCTGGAAGATGAGCCGGAAATTGTGTACGCTCAGTTGGCTGCCGAAGGGTTGTATCCAGGGATGATCGTTCATGTGATTGAAACCTCACCGCAGCGCATCATTTTTTGGGTCAATGGAGATGAGCATGTCCTGGCCCCGATGCTGGCGGCCAATGTCTCTGTTGTTCCGGTGGAAACGGCCGTAGCCGAAGAACCCGATCTCACCGGCTGCGAAGCCCTGTCCTGCCTGGAGCCGGGCGAAGTGGGCGAAGTCGTCGCCCTTTCCCCCGCCTGCCGGGGGGCAGAACGCCGCCGCTTCCTGGACCTGGGCATCCTGCCCGGCACCAAAATCACCGTCGAATTTCGCAGTCCCGGTGGCGATCCCACCGCCTACAACATTCGCGGCGCCAGTATTGCCCTACGTAAAGATCAGACTGATTTAATCAAAGTACGAAAAGTAATGGAACCTGTGTCCGCATAAAACAGGAAAATAACTATGACCGAACAATTGCCCAAACCCTCCCCTGCAGCCTGCACCACTTGCCCCATGCACAATGCGGGCAATTTACTAAAGCTGGGAATTAATATGGACGACTGGGATTACGTCGTCGCCCTGGCAGGCAATCCCAACACCGGCAAAAGTACCGTCTTTAATGCCTTGACCGGGCTGCACCAGCACACTGGCAACTGGCCGGGTAAAACCGTAGCCCGCGCCGAAGGCGGTTTTAGCTACGGCGACTTCAAATATAAATTGGTAGACCTGCC
>JAJRTP010000703.1 GCA_024278255.1 Chloroflexota bacterium
CCTGATGTAATGGTAATCACTTTTCCGCTCATGATATTTTCCTTATTTATCCACAGATTTCGCAGATTGACACAGATTTTTTCGGTTTATTCTGTGAAATCTGTGTAATCTGCGGATGCTATTTCCGCCACTGTTCGGCTACGATTTGTCCATCCCGGATGACGGCCGTTTCTGGCTTCGGGTTCTTCTCTTTTTCTGTGGGGGCAATGGCAATCTGGCCGGCAATGCGCAGTTGGGTAGGGCTGAGGTCGAGGGCGCAAATAATGGCCGACTCGTTGCCCAAAGCCCCGGCGTGTACCAGACCACGCAGCCGGCCCCAGACGATTACGTCCCCTCCGGCAATCAGTTCTGCCCCCGGATTCACGTCGCCGATAATGACCACATCCCCTTCATGGAAAACGCGCCGCCCGGAACGCAATGTTTCTTTTAGAACCAGACCGCTGGGTTGATTGTCGCCGTTGGAGTGGGGTACGGCCGTGGCCGACGCTTCATCCGCGATAAAATTGCCATCCAGATCGGTATGGCTGCCAGCCAGCCGGGTGGCAAAACCCATATCCCGTGCGGCAGCCCGTGTCGTAGCTTCGTCGCTGAGAATGGCCCGCAGTGCCAGATCGTGCCGGATGAACAGCTTTTGGATTTGCAGAAGTTGGCTGGTGCGTAACGGCCGTGAGCCTACCTGCAACGTAATCTGACTGCCTTGTAAAAACGCCTCTTTCTCGGCCAATTCTGCTTCCAGCAAATCACGCATCTCATCATAAGGCAAGCCATCATCCACAATAATCAGCAACCCTTCCCGGATGCCTTTGATATTGATTTGTCTGGTCATTGAATCAATCATGCAGCTAAACCTGTACAGCTATTGGCTGGGGTACGACGCCATGCGGGATAATACAACAATACTAACTGTTGTAATATTACAACAAAACCAGTCTGATTGCAAGACCCAATTATTGTTTTTTACCACTGAGGCGCGGAGACACAGAGATTTTTAGTTTGAGGGTAAAAAAGAGTTACGCTTGTTTTTCCAGTTCTACCCAGACAGGGAAATGGTCGCTGGCTTTGGCTTTTTTGATGGCGCCACGGCCGTTTACCCTAAAACCCCGTGCAAAAATATGATCGGCCGCCGAAGGAGTGAGCTTCATTTTAGACACGGTGGGGCCGGCACCTTTGCTGGCTCGTTCCAGACCGGCTTCGGCCATGTAGTTGACCAGACGTTTAATGCTGCGGCCGGAGACAGTGTTAAAATCACCGCCGACGATGACATAGGGATGGCCGGTCTCAATGTGCTGGGAAACAGCGACAATCTGCTCATTCCGATGGCGTCGGCTCGATGTATACACTTCGGTGTGGACACAGTAAACCAGTACGGCCGTATGTCCAACCTGCACCGTGGCTCGCATAGCGATCCGCAGTTGGCGGCTGATAAGGCTTCTGTTGGGCAAGAGGATTTTTTCCGGATCAGTCAGCGGCCATTTTGCCAGAATCGCGTTGCCAAAGTTACGGCCGTGACTGTGAATCGAAGCCGGATAGTAAACATAGTTATACTTTAATGCCTGGGCAAATTGATCCGTGCCCTCTTCATCCATCTCTTGCAGCAAAACAATATCCGCATTTTGCAGGGGGGCAAACGTGGTCATTTCCGTAATGGCCTGCTCAATTTCCAGGCCAAAATTGATGTTGTAGGTCACTATCTTGAGACGGCCGTTAAATTCCGGCAGCTTTTCCGCATACTCCCCGTGCCATTGGGGGCCAAGCGGATTTTCATAATTGACCATGATTGAAGGCAAGATTGACATAACGATTCCAAAGTCCGTGAAAATTGGTGCAATTCGTGACTATAACTTCTGCCTGAAACGGCAAAAGGCGAGCGCATCCAGTATAACGGATTGCGCTCGCCCCAGCCAAGGAGATATGAAATGTCATCCGCAGATCATACTGTTGCCCACAAAGTAGCAAGCAACGTGGGGATGATATTTATATGGGAAAAGTATAATGCCTGCTGCCAGAAGTTATCAGTTGCGTTTGACACCTCTACACAGTGATCAATGTCATAAGAAATTAAGCCGCGCCGTGTTCGGCCGGCGCTTGTCTGATTTCATGCCAGCGTTCTTCAGCGCCGGTACGAAACAGGGCCGGATCGAAGTCGGCCAGCGCTTCCCAGCCTTCTATACCGGCAATGTCCTGGTCTTCCTTGCTTAATTCAATTTCAATGGTACGGCCGTCAGTCAACATTTCGATAGTTAGCAGCTCACTGCCGTCATCAATCACATCCATAATACAGGGACGGTCTACCCCTTCCGGGTTGCGGATCAGGGCGGCGGAACAGCGTTGGCAAAATTCCAGCGTAGCGTTGCACAGGCCGCGATCAAGTATAACTTTCATACGAATCCTCCATGCTACTAAAAGGATGACGGCCGTATCAGACGGTCGTTGCTCCTTTCATTGAATAATTGGATAGATATTCGATTATCCAATTATGTGAATCTATTTTGAATATACCGGGAACGGCCGTGCCGCGTCAGAGTAGATCGTCATATAAATGGGATGATAGGTATCACGGAAGCCCCGGCCTCTGCATGTGACATTCTTCTCCGGCAAAGTTGCATTTTGTCACTACGGCTTGCCTGGACATTGGCGGATACTTGAGAGAAATCTAAATGCCAGTGTGCAGTTTTCAGTGTGCAGTTTTCAGTGAATGGCTTATTGAATACTGAAAACTGGCCACTGAAAACTGACCACCGAGGAGAATAAACACATGACCGAGCAAATGATTACCATTGATGGGAACGAGGCGGCTGCCCGTATCGCTCACAAGGTCAACGAAGTAATCGCTATCTACCCCATCACGCCCGCTTCGCCCATGGGCGAATGGGCCGATCAATATTCAGCCGAAGGCAAGACCAATATCTGGGGGTCTGTTCCCCTGGTGATAGAAATGCAGGCAGAAGGCGGCGCGGCCGGGGCGGTGCATGGCGCCCTCCAGACCGGCGCCGTGACCACCACCTTTACCGCTTCTCAGGGTTTGCTTTTAATGATTCCCAATATGTACAAGATTGCCGGCGAGCTGACCGCTACCGTCTTTCACATTGCGGCCCGTTCCATAGCCGCTCAGGCACTCTCCATTTTCGGCGATCATTCTGACGTGATGGCTGCCCGCAACACCGGGTTTGCCCTGTTGGCCGCTAATTCTGTGCAGGAAGCGCATGACTTTGCTCTGATTTCTTCCGCCGCCACATTGGAAGCCCGCGTTCCGTTTTTGCACTTTTTCGACGGTTTCCGCACGTCACACGAAGTCAGCAAGATTCAACTGCTGGACGACGATGTAGTCCGGGCCATGATTGATGATGAATTTGTGCAGGCCCACCGGGATCGCG
>JAJRTP010000056.1 GCA_024278255.1 Chloroflexota bacterium
ACCGCAACAAGCGGCCGAGTTAATTGTCAAACATCTTGATAATCGAACTCGTTCTCGTAAATCTCGGCTGAGAAAAGCTCTCAGCCCTTAAATCTAACATTGTCAAACTACATACTGAAAACTGTTTACTGAAAACCGATTACTGAAAACTGGCAGCAGTGTCATCTACGAGCCAACAGGCTACAATTAAACACGGTTATTACTTGTGAACGCAGGAAGGGAGAAGCAGCTATGAAAATCGGATTGATTGGTTTGGGTAATTTAGGCACGGCCGTAGCAAATCTAGTCGCGCAAAATGGCTATGAGGTGTTGGGCTGGGAATACCAGTCAGCCGTTGTGGAGGAAATCAATACGCAGCGCGTCAACAGCAAATTTCTGGACGGGGTGACCCTGGATGATAAACTGAAGGCTACGACGGAGATAACGGCCGTATTACAAGAATGTGCCGTTATATTCGTGGCCATACCTTCCGTGTTTATCAAGCCCACCCTGGAACCGGTGCGCCACCTCGTGCCGCCAGAAACGATCATCGTCAACATGGCCAAAGGGATTGACAGCAAGATCGGCCTCACTTCCTTCCAAACCCTGGCTGGAATATTACCGCAGCAGCGCCTGGTCATGCTTTCCGGGCCGTCCATTGCCAACGAATTTGCCCGCGGGCTGCCCACGGTGGTCATGTTGGCCGGGGAAGACCGCCGCGAACTGCTGGTCGTCTCCCGAATCCTGGACAACGATCACTTTCGCACCCGTTTTTCGGATGATGCGGTGGGGGTGGAACTGGGCGGTATTCTCAAGAATATCTATGCCATCGGATTGGGAATGTTTGATGGGCAAAATGTGGTCAGCGTCAATTTCCGGGCCGTTTACCTGACCATTGCCCTGGAAGAAATGGCCCGTGTCGGCGTGGCCATGGGCGCCAAAATTGAAACCTTCCTTTACCTGGCGGGCATTGGCGATTTATTGGCAACGGCTTTAAGCGAACACAGCCACAATCGCCATCTGGGGGAACGGTTGGCCCAGGGACTTTCCCGTGAACAAATCCGTGAAGAAATGGGCGTGCTGCCGGAAGGGTACAATACCTTGAAGTCTGTCCTCTATGTGGCCGAGAAGCTGCACGTGTCGGTGCCTTTGGCGAAAGGGTTGTGGGATGTGATAAGCGGCCGGATAACGGCCGATAAGTTCATCACCTTATTCATCCGCGATTTTGTGGAGTAGCTATCATATCTTCTTCGAGGCAAGGGTTTGCGTAACCTTCGCCCCGCGATAATGAACCTGCATAAAATAAATCGGTAATCCACAACGGTTCGGATGGCGGAATTTATTACGCCACTCCTGCTCACTGGCGTAATAAATTCCGCCATCCAACTATTACCGATTTAACTATTTAACTTCCATGTATCCGGCGGCGATGCCGGCAAAAAGGCAATTTCCACAAAACTGACGCGCACCCAATCACTCTGTAACGATTGTATCTGTATTTTCTTTATGCTATCCTTTTCCTACTGGAGACCAGGATAACATTAGCCATCAATAACGAACCACTATCTTACAATGCAACCGGAACAGAAAGCCCGCCAGAAAATTGATGAACTGCTTCGCTATGCCGGATGGGCCGTGCAGGATCGGGACGCCATGAACCTGTTCGATCCGGCCCAACCGGGCGTGGCCGTGCGCGAAGCCCACCTCCAAACCGGCTACGCTGACTACCTGCTGTTTGTGGAGGGCAAGGCGCTGGGGGTGATTGAGGCCAAGAAGGCGGGCGTGCCGTTGAGCGGGGTGGAGGCGCAGGCGGAACGGTACAGCGTCGGCTTGCAAGCCCACATGCGGGCCTGGCGGCCGGAAGAACCGCTGCCTTTCCTTTACCAAAGCACGGGGGTGGAGACGTTTTTCACCAGCAAGCTGGACCCGGAACCGCGCAGCCGCCGCGTTTTTGCCTTTCACCGGCCGGAGACGCTGCGGGATTGGGCGCTGGAGCGGGCCGGTTTGCGGGAACGGCTGCGCCATATGCCGCCGCTGGTCGAGAAGGATTTGTGGCCGCCGCAGGTAGAGGCGATTGGCAATCTGGAGCGGTCGCTGGCCCAGGATCGGCCCCGCGCTTTGATTCAGATGGCTACGGGGAGCGGCAAGACGGTTACGGCCGTCAACTTTATCTACCGCCTCATCCAATACGCCCACGCCCGCCGCGTCCTCTTTCTGGTTGACCGCACCAATCTGGGGGAACAGGCGCACAATGCCTTCACCCAATTCGAGACGCCGGACGACGGCCGTAAATTTTCCGAACTGTACAACATCCGCCACCTGCGCAGCAACGTGATAGACACAGCCGCTGACGTGAACCGGGTGTACATCAGCACCATCCAGCGCCTCTACTCCATCCTCAAGGGCGAAGAGGCGTTTGACGTGGCCAATGAGACGCGATCCATGTATGAGTTGTTGGACGATTTGCCAAATCGTCCTACGGATCGTTTGGGCGATTTACAAAATCGCCCTACGGTGCAGTTTACGGAGAAACTGCCCATCGAATTTTTCGACTTTATTGTGATTGACGAATGTCACCGTTCCATCTACACCATCTGGAAACAGGTGCTGGAATATTTTGACGCCTATTACATCGGCCTGACGGCCACGCCGGGCAAGCAGACCATCGGCTTCTTCAACCAGAATCTGGTGCAGTCCTACACGCACGAGGACGCGGTGGCCGACGGCATCAACGTGCCCGGCGACGTTTACCGCATTCTGACCCAAATCAGCCAGGCGGGCAGCGTCATCGAGTCCGGCTATTACGTGGGCAAGATGGACCGGCTGACCCGCGCCCAGCGGGAGGAACGGCTGGACGAGGATTTCGTCTACACGGCCCGCCAGCTTGACCGGGACGTGGTCAGCCTCAGCCAGATTCGCACCCTCATCCGCACCTTCCGCGATAAGTTGTTTACGGAGATATTTCCGGGGCGGCAGATTGTGCCTAAGACGCTGATCTTTGCCAAAGACGATAATCACGCGGAAAACATTGTGCGCATTGTGCGGGAGGAGTTTGGCAAGGGGAATGATTTTTGCCAGAAGATTACCTATCGCGCCGACCGCAAGCCGAAGGACATTTTGCAGGATTTCCGCAACAGCTACAACCCGCGCATTGCCGTGACGGTGGACATGATTGCCACGGGGACGGACGTGCGGGCGATTGAGATTTTGCTTTTTATGCGCCTGGTGCGCTCGCGGGGCTATTTTGAGCAGATGCGGGGGCGGGGGACGCGCATTATTCAGGCGGATGAACTGCAAGGCGTGACCAGTGACGCGGCGGCCAAGACGCATTTTGTCCTGGTGGATACGGTGGGGTTGTCGGAGGTGGGGATGACGGAGACGGCCCCGCCGCTGGAACGCAAGCGCACGGTACCTTTTGCCAAACTGCTGGAGCAGATGGGGTACGGGGCGCATGACCCGGATACGGTGTCGTCGCTGGCGGGGCGGCTGGCTCGTTTGCGGCAGAAGATGACGGTGGATGAGGAGGCGTTGGTGGCGGAATATGGAGACGGCCGTACTCTGCCCGACCTCATCCACAATTTGCTGGCCGCGTTGGACGATTTACCAAATCGTCCTACAGCGTTGTGGGAAGCGACGGAACCATTACGCGCCAATCCCAATCTGCGCCAGACGCTCATTGACATCCAGCAGCGCAACGAGATTGTCATTGACCGGGTGAGCGAGGACGTGGTGTTGGAAGCCGGCTTTGACGCGGCGGCCAGCGACCAACTGCGCCAGATGGTGACTGATTTCCAGCAGTTCATCGCGGAGAACAAGGACGAATTGACCGCTTTGCAAATCCTGTACAACCAGCCGTACAGCCAGCGCGCCCTGACGCTGCGGGAATTGCAGGAGTTGAACGCCGCCCTGCAACGGCCGCCCCATTTCTGGACGGAGGAGAAGTTGTGGCGGGCCTATGCTCAATTGGAGCGGGACAAGGTGCGCGGCGTGGGGGCGCAGCGGGTGCTGACGGATTTGATTGCCCTGGTGCGGCACGCCATCCAGCCGGAGGAGATGTTGGCTCCGTACCCGGAGCAGGTGTGGGCGCGGTACGAGGCGTGGCTGGCGGCGCAGGAGCAAGCCGGCAAACAGTTCAGCCCGGAGCAGCGTTGGTGGTTGGACAAGATTGCCGGGTTTATCGGCCTCAATTTGCAGATCGCGCCGGAGGATTTTGATTTGGATGGGGAGATGTATAACCGGGGCGGCCGTTTTGCGGCGGCGCAGACGTTGGGGCCGGATTGGCTGAAATTATTAGAAGAGATGAATGAAGAACTGCTTGTGTAGGGCGATTTGGTAAATCGTCCAGGGGCGATTTGCCAAATCGCCCTACGGAGGGTGAGATGGGTCAATATGATTACAAACCGGAATACAAGCGTCATTTGCCACACATTCAACCGCCAGATGCGACGTTGTTTGTGACGATTCGGCTGGCCGGGTCTATTCCCGGAGCGGTACTGGAGCGGTTAAAGATGGAGGCTGAAGAACGGGAGAAACATCTCAAGCAAACGGCCGTTCCTGCTGAACTTCCCCGCTTGTTGTACGAGGAACAAAAACGACAATTTGGCCGGTTTGATGCGATTCTGGATAAAGCGGAGACCGGGCCGCTCTGGCTGAGTCAGCCTGAAATTGCCCGAATAGTTGTCGAGGCAATCCATTACCGGGATGAAAAAGTGTACGACCTGGATGCTTCTACGGTGATGTCTAATCATGCCCATCTTGTGTTACGGCCGTTAGAAACAGAAAACGGCCGTTACCATCCCCTGCAAAAAATCATGCACTCGTTCAAGCGGCACACGGCGCGGCAGGCCAACAAAATTTTGGGGCGGGAAGGCGTTTTTTGGCAGCGTGAAAGTTATGACCACGTGGTGCGCAGCCGGCAGGAGTGGGAGCGGATTGTAGCCTATGTGATTAACAATCCCGTCAAGGCCGGGTTGGTGGAATTCTGGGAAGATTGGCCCTGGACGTACCTGAAAGAATTGTAGGACGATTTTGTAAATCGTCCAGAGAGGGCGATTTACAAAATCGCCCTACAGAGAGCGACCGGTGTGATACAATAGAGGGGAACAGATTGGTGAACGAGGTGCAATATGTTAGATCAAAAATTAGTGACAACTATTACCAAACTACCGTTTGAACAACGGCTTTCTTTATTGGAATTGTTGGCGCAATCTTTACGAACTGATTCCGTTGCCAGGAAGTCACAGACATCTTCTTTGGCGCGGGTGAGAGGCATGATTAAACCTGATGGTCCGCTTCCCTCAAATCAAGAATTGCGTGATGATTACACTGACTATCTGATTGAAAAATATACCTGATGCAAATTTTACTGGATACCGATGTTATTCTTGATCTGTTCCTGGACAGGGAGCCGTTTGCTGAAGCGGCTGCGATGCTTTGGCAAGCACACGAACAGGCATACCTGACTGCTTACGTGTCGGCTATCACACCTGTAAATTTATTTTATATCGCGCGAAAATTTAAGGGATGGGATATGGCTCACCAGGCTGTCAGTGAATTATTGGCTGCTTTGCCAGTTTGCCCGGTTGATCATGCGGTTTTGCAGGCTGGTTCGGCATCCGATTTCAAGGATTTTGAAGATGCGGTGCAACATGCCAGCGCTGCAGCCGGCGGAATTGAGGCAATTGTTACCCGGAATATCAAAGATTACCAGTCAGCCAGTCTGCCGGTTTACACGCCGGATGAATTTTTGCGTCAGTTCCCCTTCTCAAATGAAGGATAAGCGTTACCTTGTACCCAATTGGTGACGAATTGTGCCGGAAGATAAAGATATTACCGCGATGGTAACGAATGGAGAGGAACGGCCGTTGGGCGATTTTCAAAATCGCCCTACAGAACGGCCGTTACCCGATGGCTGGACGTGGGCAACAATTGGTGAAATTACTCAACCAATTGAAAAGATGAAGCCTCAAGATGAGCCTGATAA
>JAJRTP010000704.1 GCA_024278255.1 Chloroflexota bacterium
GCGCAGGATGATCGCCGCCGCCAAAAACGGTATCTTGCAGGAGCTTCTTTTTCGTCTCCCAACCCATCCCCAGCGTCGCTTCCAGCGTGGTTTGCGGCAGAGCCACAGCCCACATTTCCCGCCAGTGCATATCGGTGCAGGCCAGCAGGGGTGCGCCGTCTTTGCGCCGCAGGAGGATGTCAAACCGCTCCGCATCCGGGATTTCATGGCGCCCAATCATGCCCACAGTTGTGCCGTTATCCACGCTCTTGTCCAGCCAAAAGAACCAGGCGCGCAAGGCCAGCGACCATTGATCAAAGGCGAATAATTCAAAGGCAACACCCACTTTGTCTGTCTGCAAGACGGACTTAGTGTAATCGGTGATGGCGGCGACGGTACGGCCGTCCCACTCCACTACAAATTTATCCCCTTCCTCCCGGATGGTCAGCGGGTACATTTCCGTTTGCGCTTCATACGTTACTTGGTCTGACGGCCACCAGCGGCTGTCGTACACGGGCAGGTATTGGCCAGGGGTGAGTTGCCAGACGCCGTTTTGGCGGGACGGCCGTATCACCCCTTGAGGCAAATCGGCCGGTTTCTGCAAAGTCACGGTGATGCTGGCGGCCGTCTCTCCCGTCATCTCATCATAAGCCAGCAGCGTCACTTGGGCATCATCCGGCACATCCGGCCCAACGTGGTGAACGTTAAAGAAGATGAAGCTGGTATCTGCGCTGGTCAAGGGGACGCATTCCTCAAACGCTTTCAGCTTGTCCACGCTTTTCAGGCACGGCCCCGCCTCATGCCCCCCGCCCCAACTGATGACAAAATCGTCACTGTTATCCGCTTCGGCCCGGACACGGCCGTCACGTTCATCTCTGGGCCGCACCCGGCTGGGGCGCAGACGCAGGGCTGGTTTGCCTGCCTGCGTCGTCACCCGCACCTTCAACGTGCGCACACTCCACGGCCGGTACGTCAATGCCTCCGATTGCCCCATCCCCTTATCCAGATCAAAATCAATATACCCTGCGCTCATACTGCCTCCTGGTATCGTTATGGAACTACTTTACAAAAAAAATCACCCCCACTATACTTCATATGCACCACTTTATTCAAGCCAGCAATTTTAGTCATAGGGAGTGACACAATGAAGCATACAATCTATATAGTCATAATCCTGGGAGCCTTGTTTTTGGCTGCCTGCACACCGGAACCGGTGGAAGTAACTCGTGTTGTGGAAGTGGAAAAACCGGTCGAAGTGACTCGTGAAGTAGAAATTACCCGCGAGGTGGAAGTAGAAAAACCTGTCGAAGTGACCCGCGAAGTAGAAATAGAAGTAGAAGTCACGCGGGAAGTAGAGGTAACGCGATTGGTGGAAGTGGAAGTGGAGGTAACGGCCGTCCCCACCGAAACCCCGCCGCCACCGCCCACCAACACCCCCGCGCCCACCAGTCCAAGCAGACCCTCTCCTACAGAAGCTCCGGCAGCCAACGTAGAAGATGATCTGCTGCAAGCTATGGTATCAGCCCGCGACAACATGCTATCCTATGGCGGCCTGATTGACGCCGCCCTCCGTACCGGCGTCATTAGCTGCCAGGACGTGGTAGACACCTATGACCGGGTAGCCTTTGCCCCGACTTTTGATGTGGCAGCCACCAGCGGTGAAGCGCAGTACGCTTATGGCGTCTACCGGGCCTCCATTGATGTGTTCAGCAACGGCGCTCGTGACATGACGGAGAATTGTCGCGAATTTCTGGCTAATCCCCAAAGCGGCGGCGGCATTGGCCGACAGCAATGGGGACTGGCCCGACAAGAAGTCAATACGGCCGTAGACACCATCCATCCCGGTATCAAAAGCCTGGGCGGAGAATAGGCAAAAGCCATCAGGCGTCCAATTGTAAAGCCTGTATCTGATTTTGCACGTAAGCCACTGCGCCGGTTAGCGGCACGATTTGCCGTTCCGTTTCCCAGCGCAGTTTGGTTTCCACGCCGCCGTTTTGCAGGGAACGTTTGCTCACCGTCAGCCGCAGGGGCAGGCCGATGAGATCGGCGTCGTTGAATTTGACGCCGGGAGCTTCGTTCCGGTCATCATACAACACCTCGATGCCTGCTTCCCTCAGTTCGGCGTACAAAGAATCGGCCGCCGCCTCACCACCGCGCAGGGCAACCAGATGTACCTGATACGGGGCGATGCTGACGGGCCAGATAAGGCCATACTCGTCTCGGTGTTCTTCGGCCAGACAAGCCAATGTACGGGTGAGGCCGAGGCCGTAACTACCCATGACGATGGGTTGGGGACGGCCGTTTTCATCCAGAAACGTCGCCCCCAACGATTCGCTGTAAGCGGTTCCCAGTTTGAAGATATTGCTTACTTCCACGCCGCGCACGGCCGTTAACGCTGCGCCGCAGTTCGGGCAGGCCGCCCCCACCTCCGCCAGCGCAATGTCGGCCACAATATCGGCCGTATAATCTCGCCCCAGGTTCACATTTTTCAGGTGATAACCGGCCTCGTTGGCCCCAGCCACCAGATTGGGCGAGTCCGGTATGGCCTCATCCACCACAACCAGCACGCCCGCCAAGCCCACCGGCGAGGCATAGCCCGGTTCGGCCCCCACTGCCCGGATTTCATCTTCGGTAGACGGCCGTAACCCCACCGCCCCCACAGCATTCGCCAGCTTTGTTTCATTCAAATCCATATCCCCGCGCACGATGGCAAAGACCAACCGCTCCCGTTTTTCCTGCCCTTCCATCATTGTCGCCGTCAGAAAGATTACTTTGGCTGTTTTCGCTGCCGGGATGTTCAGGAATTGGGCCAGGTCGGCGATAGTTTTACAATCTGGCGTAGCGACTTTTTCGATGGGCTGCATTTCTTCGCTGGCAGCGACCGATTTTTGGAATACGGCCGTCTGCCTATTAGCCTTGTAATCACATTCCTCACAAAGCAAAATAGTGTCTTCGCCAATGGGGGTCAAGTACATAAACTCGTGGGACAAGCTGCCGCCCATCATGCCCGCATCCGCTTCTACGGCAATGACGGGGAGGGAAAAACGGCCGTACATACGAAAATACGCCTCGTAATGATCCCAATACTGCTTATCCAATCCCGCTTCGTCCGCGTCCAAGGTGTAGCTGTCCAGCATGGTAAACTCGCGGGCGCGAATCAGTCCGGCACGGGGGCGCGGGTCGTCGCGCCATTTGGTCTGAATGTGGTAGACCATCTGCGGCAACTGCCGGTAGCTGTGAATTTCCCGCCGGGTCAAATCAGTGACGATTTCTTCGTGGGTCATGGCCAGCACCATGTCACGGCCGTTTTTGTCCCGGAAGCGGCCCATCTCGTCATCAATCTTGTACCACCGCCCCGATTCCTGCCAAATAGCAGCCGGATGGACAACGGGCATCTTGATTTCCTGCCCGGCCAGACTATCCATCTCTTCCCGGATAATCGTCTCCATTTTTTGCAGGGTGCGCTGTCCCAAGTGTAAATAACTGAATATGCCGGCGGCTAACGGCCGTATAAATCCAGCGCGCAGCAACAACCGGTGACTCTCTGCTTCTACCCCGGCCGGCGCTTCCCTAAGCGTCCGGCCAAATAATTGGCTCATCTTCATGATCAACTCCTGTAATCCGCGTGTATCCACGGTGAATTTCTCAGTTTGTTATAACGCATCTTTGCCAGAAATAAAAAAGCCCCGCGCAAAAAACACACGGGGCGTAAAAGAGCAATGTATCAAGGCCAGTTTTGGCCTTGCCAGAGGTCGTTATCTCATTGCCACACGCCAACACCCCGTTGTTTCCGCAACGGGGCCGGTAGGTACGGGAAGGTGGTTAAGCAAGTGGCAGTGGTTCATGATGTCCACTACTGTAGCAGAAGATAAGCCGCTTTGTCAATTGTTGTTATTTCGTTATGTTAACTTTGCAAGATATGAAAAACACGACTACACTTTACATAAATTGAAATATTTCAGCACTTTAGTACCATTGGGTTTAGACAACAACCTCGCTAATGGTGTAAGATGCACCCAAGTCTGGTTCAAGTCAAAGAGGGACCCCTCCCCAAAACTGGCACGAGAAAACGCGACTGGAACTACACTTGACCAGGCCCAGGGAAGTGTCTACCCCTCCCCCTCGACCCGGACACTTCCCGACCTAAATATAATTTCAGTTAAAAAACATAACCGCCCAGTGGGCGGTTTTTTTAATTCAATGAGTCTGCTGAAAAAACTAACCGCAGAGA
>JAJRTP010000705.1 GCA_024278255.1 Chloroflexota bacterium
CCGGCACCATCCCCGTCGTCCAGGATGACAGCCTGGCCCCGGCCCCCAATCCCTACACCTACCAACCCGAACTTCCCCAGCACGACTTCCAGACATACACCGTCCAGCGCGGCGACACGCCGGGACGCATCGCCGAACAGTTTGGCATTCAGCCGGAGACCCTGCTGGGCGGCAACCCCTTCCTCAGCGAAGTCTCCAACGCCTTGCAAACCGGCACAGAGCTGACCATCCTGCCCATTGACGGCCTGGTGCATGACGTGGCCCCCGGCGACACATTAGAAGGCATCGCCCAACGTTACGGCGTGCCGGAAGAAGACATTATCGCCTACGGCCCCAACAATCTGGAATTTCCCTACCGCTTGCAGCCTGGCACACAAATTATGGTTCCCGGCGCAGTGCGCGAAGTTTTCGTCTGGAAACCACCCACCCTTTCCCAGGTACGCGGCTCTTCCTACGAAGGGCGGGGCGTCCAGCCGGTCATACAGGGAACAGGTACGTTTATCTGGCCCATTGTCAGCCGCAATTTCACCCAAAAATTCTGGTACGCGCACCGGGCCATTGACGTGGCCTCGCCTATGGGCAGTCCTGTGAGGGCTTCAGATACAGGCACAGTCACATTTGCCGGCTGGAATAATTACGGGTATGGTTATTTGATTGTCGTCAATCACGGCAACGGCTACGAAACTTTTTATGCCCATCTGAACAGCGTCAACGTCGTCCCCGGCCAAATTGTGTACCAGGGCAACGTGATTGGCGCTACGGGCAACAGCGGGAATTCCTCCGGCCCGCACATCCATTTTGAAGTGCGGATTAACGCCAATCAGGATGACCCCTGCTGGTATATTGCTTGTTAGAAAGATGTGAGATTGATGATTAGAGATTGTCCTAATCCTCAATCTCTAACCACCAACCTCTATATGTCTTTGAACTATCGCATACCCTTCCTCCTTTCTTTATTCGGCGTGACGCTCCTCCTCTCTGCCTGCCAACGGCAGGAGGAGGAGCCAGCGCCACCCACGGCCGTAACCACCATCTCCGCGACAGACACGGCCGTGCCCCTACCCACAATTACACCATCCCCCGCAGCCACCGATACGACTGCTGCCCCACGTCCCACAAACACCAGCCCCGCGCCGGAAAACAGTCCCACCCCGCCGCCTGCGCCTACTGCCGCACCCACGGCCGTCAGCACTGCTACGGCCGTGCCCCTGGCCGACAAACCGGGTGCGCTCATCCAGGTCAGTATTGACAGCCGGGTCGGCGTCCTGCTGGACGAATTCCCGGAAGAAATGCGGGATCGCGTGGCCGCAGCCATCATCGCCCAGCCGGAAGATGTCTGGCTGGCCCGCACCCGGCGGCAGTTGCGCCTGACCAAAAACCGGCTCAACTTCCGCAATTTCGTCTACGAAGACAAAGGTCAGCTTCCCCTGCCCCCGCCCGAACTGTGGGACATTCAACTGGATACGGCCGGCCCTCGCCGCGAGACCGTCCAGGGGCACGATTTAGTCCTGCTCGACTACGCTTTCACCAGCACCCTGCTCACCGATCAGGAATCCATTGCCCAGGCTGAACCCATCTTAGCCAAAGAAGGGGCCGTCTGGCAAGAATTTTTCGCCTTCCCCGCCGATCCGGACATGCTTTTGCAGCGTACCGATAACGCCTGCGTCAACGAGGCCGGCTTTCCGCCCAACAGCTTCGATTCAGAAAATATCTGGCATTTCTACAACTTTGAATGCACGGCCGACAGCGGCGGCGCGCTCGGCTGCCATCGCACCCAACTGGCTACCTTTGACTGCCGCGAAGCGTTGTCCCTGTTCGTCGGCGTCATCGAAACCGACGTGCGCTGGGAGCGGCTGACCTGGGATGACGACCTGGCCAATCAAGTGCGCGTCGGGGAAATCGCCAACCCGGAGCAGCCCGATCTGGCAGTGGTAGGGGACGATTTGGAAACCAACCGCATCGTCTACCGCTACTTCACGCCGGACAACTGCGCCATCCAGGAAGAAGCAGTCGGCGGGCAGGGCTGGCGGCGGCTGCTCCAGTTTGACGCTACCGTGCATAACGTCGGCGGGGCCACACTGCACATCGGTTCGGCCAAGGCGGAAGACCCGGAAAACAACGTGTTTGATTACAACGCCTGCCACGATCACCTGCATTACAGCAACTACGGCGAATTTTTCCTGGCGGATCAGACGGAATTGAACGGCAGCAAACAGGCGTTTTGCGTGCAAAGCACCACCCGCCCCAGCAACAACGAATGGTCGCCGCTGACCCACCCTTACTCCTGCACGTTCCAGGGAGTGCAGGCCGGTTGGGCGGATGAGTACGTGGCCGGCCTGGACGCCCAATGGATTGACATCACCGATTTGGACGTACCGCCGGACGGCCGTACCGTGGGCCTCGGCTTCACCTCCAACGGCGACAAATTCATGTGCGAAGGGACGCTGATTACTGACGAAAACGGGGAAGCCTTGTGGGAGCCGAGCGGTTTTGTCACCGAGAATGGAGAAAGCATTAACCGGCCGCAGTGCGATTTTATTGAAAATTGGGACGTAAACAACCAGGAAATCCGGGACGTATTTGTGCCGCAGACGGGCAGTTTTGTCACCGCCGCCTGCGCCAACGACGAATCCGGCCCCAAACGGAACTGCGGCTTCACGGAACTGGAACTGACGGCCAATGACCGTTTCTGCGAACCGGGCGAAAACGTGGATTTGACCATCGCCTGGCCGCAGGCAGCCGCGCCCCAGGTTTTGCGCCTCTGCGAATGGAGCGCGGCGCTGGGCACGGGTGTGGCCTGCACCTTTGAGGATGCGCTGCTGAACCGGACGATTACGGCGGATACGGCCGTATCTTTCCCCTGCCCCCGCATCCGCGACGCCGCAGAAGAGGCGGAGGTTGAAGGCGGTTATGCCCTGTACATTGCCCCGCTCTGGCCGGAGGATGAGGTGGAGTTGACGGCCGTTTCAGTGAATGGTGAGGAGTAGCTCCTGGCGCGGAGCAAATAACCCTGGGCATTTATGGATTTGGCGTCCCTTGCCTGGCGCTTTAACGTTGTGAGGAAGTAAGATTATGCGGAAGAACAATCTTTTTTACCGTCATTTTGTGGTGGGCGTCATTGCGCTTGTTTTGGCGCTGCCGTTTTGGTACGGCCGTCTCGACTGGGACCCGGAAATGCGCTTTTGGCGGGCTGTGGGGGATGCCAGTTTTCTGCTCCTGTTTTTTACGCTGGCGATTGGCCCGCTGGCAAAATTATGGCCGCCGGCCGGTAAACTGGTACCCTGGCGGCGGGAAACCGGCATCTGGTTTGGCCTGTTGGCCTTCCTGCACACCTTCCTCGTCTGGAATGGCTGGGCGCGCTGGGACGTATGGCGTTTTCTGGGTTACGAGTACATTCCTGAACTGGACCGGCTGGCCCGGATTGAACCCGGTTTTGGTCTGGCAAACCTGATTGGCCTGGCGGCCGTTTTTCTGACGCTGGCGCTGGTTGCCACCTCCTCCAATTGGGCTATCGGCAAGTTAGGGGCCAACTCCTGGAAATGGCTGCAATACGGTTCCTACACCGTTTTTTACCTGGTTGTGCTGCACACTCTCTACTTTTTATTCATGCACTACACCGTCTCATTCCACCGCCGCGTGCCGCCCAACCCCAACTGGTTCCGCTACCCCTTTTTGCTGCTCAGTTTAACGATCATTGCCCTGCAAACGGCCGCTTTCATCAAAACCGTGCGCCAGCGACAACCTCGTACAGCTAATCGTAAAGCCACCGGCAAACGTACAAGCGCTAACGTTTAGAAAAAATCAAATGATGTTGACAAACCATTTTGGGGATGTTATATTTTCATATATTCGGAAATATGGAAATATCAAAGGAGCTTATTGTGAAAAACCAAGCAAACCAAATTGCCACAGTTGAACAACGGGATGGATTTGTCGAGATTATCTTTGCCGCAGAAGTACCGCAGGCTATTGTAGAATTGCAGGTGGATTCATGCCGGGAAGAAACTTGTGAATGCTGCACGCCAGCCTTTCGGGAAAAGGTGGCTGATTTCACCCTCATTTCGGATGTGGCGACCAAAGTGCAAATACATGGCACCATTTCCAAAGATGAAGTGATGCAAAATATGGTTAGCTGCGCCCCAAAATTGCAAACTGCGGCCGAAAATATTCGTAAGATTGGTTAGATTTAATTGTTTACTCGGAAAATAGTTTTCAGGCAGAGGAATTGTTAGATTATGGCGGGAAACAGACAAGACGTATGTGGTGAAGTTTGTCTGCACGATGATGTGATAGAGGTTGTCCGTAACAACCTGGGATCGCCCGCAGAAATCATGCGGATAGCCAATTTTTATAAGATGTTGGGCAGCGAGACCCGTTTGAAAATTCTCTTCGCCCTCCAGCAAGAAGAATTATGTGTTTGCGATATTGCCGCCGTAGTGGGGCTATCCATTCCCGCTACCAGCCAGCAATTAAAAATGCTGCGGCAAAGCGGCTTCCTGACCTTGCGAAATGAGGGGCGGGTAGCGTATTACTCTCTGGCAGTGTCTAACCTGCCACAAAATGTAAAAGAGATGGTGGTTAACAGTCAGCCGGCAGCATTGCCAGTTTGATTGTTTGCCATCATCTATAAATGATGGTTGGGATGCGTTTTCCCGCACCCCAACCATTTCGCTTTCGGCTAACTGATCTCGAAATTCCGCATCATGCCCATATCTTCGTGTTCCAGATTGTGGCAATGGTAAAGGAAAAGACCGGTGAAGTCGCCGAAGTGGCGCAGAACTTTGACACGCTCGCCGGGCATGACCAGAACGGTGTCTTTCCAGCCTTCGTCTACGAACCCTTCGCTGAGGGTGTTCCAGGCCGCCTGACCATTGCGGCTGATTTGGCGCTCAATGACTTTGAAGGATTCGCCGTGCATGTGGATGGGATGGGGCAGGCTCATCATGCCGCCGCCCATGCCCATGCCGCCGCCCCCGCCGTTGACAAATTCCCATATTTCCAGACTGTTTTGGGAGACGCGCTCGTCGGGGGCTACGGCCGTCATCTCAAAGCTACGGCCGTTCAGCGTCCAACCCCGCCCCATGGACATTTGCAAAGCCACTTCGCGGGTGCGCTCCGCATCCGCCGCTGAAAAGAAACCGGGATCGGAAAGCTGTTCCGGCAGGGTGGCGTTGTCCGACGCTTCCCGTTCCACGCGCACGGTGAGGATGGGGAACCGGGGGCTGTTGAATCCGGCGGTGAAGGGCAGGCTGACCAGCTTTAACTCATCGCCTACCGCGCGGCCGCTGAAATCTACCCATATTTCCAGCCGTTCCGCTGGGGCCAGGGTGAGATACGGCCGTTCCACCGGTTTTTCCAACAGGCCGGCGTCCGTGCCGATGACAGTGAACGGGGCGCCATCTTCCCAGCCCAACTTGTAGATGCGGGAGTTAGAGCCGTTGAGCAGGCGCAGGCGGTAGGCGCGGTTGGCTACGGGCAGGGTAAAATCCGGCTGGCCGTTCACCAGCAGCGTATCGCCCAAAAAGCCGGTCATCTGATCCATGCCGCCGCCCATGTAGACAAACTGCCCGCTGTTGAAGCGGCGGTCCTGCAATACCAGGGGAATGTCGTACTCGCCGCCGGGCAAGCCCAACGCCTGCTCCTCGTCGTCGGAAACGATAAAGAAACCGGCCATTCCGGCGTATACCTGCGGCCCGGTACGGCCGTGCGGGTGAGGATGGTACCAATAGGTGCCGGCCCGGTTACGCAGTTCAAATTCATACTGGTAACTTTGCCCTTTGTCCACAGCGTACTGCGGGTGGCCGTCCATGTTGGCCGGTACGTCCAGGCCATGCCAGTGGATGATGCTTTCTTCGTCCAGTTCGTTCTCGAAACGGATACGCATTCTTTGCCCTTTGTGCCCCCGCAAAATGGGGCCGAGATAGGTGTCGGGCAGGGGTTGCAGGGCGCTGGCTTCCCCTTGCAACAGTTCCCCCTGGAGCCGCCAGACGTTGGTGGCTGTATTGGGGAAGATGTTGACCTGATCTTTGATGGCCCGCAGGAGTATTTCTGTGTCTGGGGGGATGTTGCCGGTAACGGCCGTAGGCGCTGCGGTGGGCGGTACGGCCGTATTAGGCGTATTTCCCGGCGTCAGCGTGGGAATCAATTGGTTGCGTGGCTGGCAGGCGGCGAGTACGGCCGTAGCTGTGCCCGCTCCTGCCAGTTGCAGGAAGTGTCGTCGTGTTAGTTTTGTCATGGTTTTAGGGGGACCACGGATAACGCGGATGGGATGGATTTTCACGGATAAAAATCTGCGAAAATCCATTCCATTCGTTACATCCGTGGTTCTAGTTTTGCAGCAACGGCCGTCCAGAGGCAACCCAACCGTTCATACCGCCATCCAGGTTCCACACATTGGTGTAGCCCATCTTGACCAGGTCTTGCGCGGATTGGGCACTCATGCCACCGCTGCGGCAGTAGATAACAATTTGGGCATCCTTGTCGGCCGGCAGTTTGTCTGCGTTAGCCTCTATTTCATTAAAAGGGATGAATTCATCCGTCCCTTCAATTTCCCCGGCATAGGGAATATGGACGTTGATGAGGGGGAAATCCTTGTTTTCCAGCAGCGCCGCCAAACCGTCCGGCGTCACGTCAGTGTACGTGCCGCCGCCGGGAACGGTGACGGTGTTGGTGTGTTCTGCCATGTTAATTTCGGCCGGGGCTTCAGGCGCGGCCGTCTGCCCGCCACAAGCAGCCAAAACAACGGCTGCCAATCCTAAAATCAATATGAACAAAAAGTGTGATTTTTTCAGCATGGGTTAACTCCTTTTTTCAGTGTCCAGTTTTCAGTGGGTAGTTACTGAACACTGAATACTGAACCTGTTAAATAGCCGCCAGAGCGTTCTGCAAACCTTTCTTGGCCTCATTGGCCACATCGTCCAGTTCCGGGTTGCCAACTACACCCAACATAATCTGTGGGTCCACAATGGAAACGATGGTCTTGCCATCGTCGTTGACGTAGACGATGACGTTGCAGGGCAGCAACAGGCCGATTTCCAGTTCGGTGTTGACGGCCCGGTTTGCCAGAACGGGGTTGCACGCGCCTAACAGGATGTATTGGCGGGTGTCAATATCCAGCTTTTTCTTGAAGGTGGCTTGCATGTCCACCGTCGTCAGGACGCCAAACCCCTGCTCTTTGAGGGCTGCGGTGATTTTCTCGATAGCTTCCTCATACGAATAATCTACTTGCTTGCGAAATCCATAATCTTTGTCTGACATTTTGTTTCTCCTATAAATTTTGTTGATAAAGGTTTTTTTTGCGTATTGCGTACTGCGTATTGCGTAACGAGGAGTCATTACGCAATACGCAGTACGCAATACGTTTGATTACAAAGTTAGCAGCCGCGTCTCGCCATCATGCCGCCGCCGCCCATCATACCGCCGCCCATACCCCGGCCCATGCCCATCATGCCCATACCCATTGGCGGGCCGCATTCGGCGGCTTGTTCGGCCATTTGGGCCAGTTGGTCATTGTTCAGGCTGTCCCAGTTGCGGATGAGGGTGACCAGCGAGTCAATCTCTGCGGGAGACAGAGTGTTGCCCCAGGCGGGCATTTGCGTGCCGGGACGGCCGTTGGTAATCGTGGCGGCCAGCGCGGCGTCATCCAGCCGGGCGCGCAGTTCGGGGCTGTTCAGCGGCGGGGCGATGTTACTGCCCTGCCCGTTAGCTCCGTGACAGCCGGAACAGGTGGTGGCAAACAGGTTAATAGCTTCCGGCGATACTTCTGCCGGGGCGGATACGGCCGTAACCCCGCCAGCCTCTATCTGCGCCACGGGAACGTTCTGCCAACCCTCAGCTTGAACAAAATCAGCCATGGCCTCTACCTGTTCACTATAAAGCGGGCCGCCATATTCCACGCTCCAGGCCGGCATCGCCGTGTCCGGGCGACCTTTGCTGATGGTTTCGATAACCCAGTCCCGTTCGGCCGTCTGCACCGTCTCCGAGGTCAGGGCCGGGGCGATAGGTGAGCCTTCTCCTTGCGGGCCATGACAGGCAGCGCAAGTGCTGCTGTAAAAAGTGGCGGCATTCCAGTCGGCCGTATCAGCGACGGTGTTTGCCTGGCTGCCTTGTGTGTTGGCAGGCTGGCCTGATTGAATGACCTCGCCCGCCGCTGCCTCCGCCGGGGCAGGATTCCCGGCCGCCTGCCCTGTGCTGCAAGCGGCCAGGGTAAATCCTGCTGTCAGGAGGAGGAGTATGAAAGCGATTTGGGTGCGTGTTGGTGTGTTCATTGTTTTACGTTACGGTAGTGCCAGGCACGGGATAAACGATTTTGGTCATTTATAAATTTGACATCCCGTGCTTGGCACTGCTGATTACCTTTACTCGTGTTCACTCATGGTGATAAATTCGCCATGCCAGAAGTGAGGGAATACGTCGCCGGTGACGGCATTGACGCTCATCATGCCGATGATTTCCCCATCTTGCTCAATGTGCAGCGTGTAGTAACCAGGGAAGGCGGTTACGTCGTCGCTGGCGACTGTGCCGGGCAGGGCTGTGTCCAGATATTCCTGGCTGATGCTGACGGCTTCTTCGGCCGTTACCGTGGCGTCGCCACCCGGTGTGAAGCCAAAGCTGCCCATCATATTGCCACCGCCCATCATACCCGCGCCCATCATGCCGGCCATGGGGCTGTATTCGCTGTTCCACATCATGTTGGGGCCAGGTTCAGGGAAGACGTTGCCGGTGACGGGGTCTACCAAGACCTCAAACGCGCCGTCGCCGCTGCTTTTGTCCATCACCTGAGCATACGCCTGATTGTCAAAGATCATGACTTCGCCCAAGGTCAGGTTGTCGTTGTTCAGGGAGGCGAGGTAGTCGTTTACGGCCGTTTGCGCTTCTTCAATGGTCAGGGGATCGGCCGTCGTCAAGCCTAAACCACCCATCATACCGCTGCCCATCATGCTGCCAAAACCGGCCATGTCGCCAAAATTACCCGTCATACCGCCAAACCCGCCGGGCATATTATTGTAACCGCCCATCATACCGCCATAGCCGCCGGGCATGTTGCCAAAATTACCCATCATGCCGCCAAATCCGCCGGGCATGTTGCCGTAGCTGCCCATCATGCCGCCGTAATTGCCGGGATCGCCGGTGTAATCGCCCATCATATTGGCGCCGTAATTGTCTCCCGGCGCGTAACCGCTGTTACCAAACATCATGCTGCCCGGATAAAAAGCGGCGCTGGTCTGCGCCCGGCCGTAAAACATGCCGCCCAGGAAAAGGATGACGCCCAATATGATCAGCCCGATTATGGATAGAACTTTTGTTGCTTGCGTACTCATCGTGTCAGTCCTCCAAAATTAGTGAAGTAAATGTTGTCAATTTTCCAGATCGTAACGCATGGCTTCGTACTCTTCTTTGGTGAGTTCGCCCCGCGCATACCGCTGCTTTAAGATGTCTAAAGCTGATTCGTTGTCTGACGGCCGTGTCTGCGATCCATTGTTCTTGGGGAAGAGGTTGCTAAGCAGCCAGATACCCCCGCCAATGATCACAATCCAGAACAGGGCCATGAAGATAAACCCAAAGCCGCCAAATCCCATACCAAATCCTGTCATCATGATATTCTCTCCTGCTCATTCCTCTGTGATTTCAGAAAAATGAATACTGTTATTTGTGTTTCCTTAACTATCATCAGTTTAGCCGAGGGGTGTAACGGCCGTTTAACGAAAGTATGACGATTTTGTGACAATTTGTCAGAGAAGTTGATCTTCTAACTGGCCAGGGGGTTTGTGATGAGTAAGACTATCGCTGTAAGAAGGGCGCTCAAAACCGCGCCGGCCACCAATTGCGCCGGCGTATGCTTTTTACGGTACAGCCGCGCCCAGGCGACCAACGGTAAACTTAAAAGCGTCCACCAGGCAGCAGGGCCAAATACGTAGAGCAACAAGACAGAAAACCCGCTGACGCCCACCATATGCAGACTGATTTTCCAAAAGATGGAGATAGTAAACATCGTCACGCCCAGACAGGCGTAAACGAGGGCCAGCGTCCAAATCATGTAGGGCGCGCCAGCCTGCCAAAGGATGAACAATGCCAGTAAATCGCTGCTGAAACTGACGAGAATGAAGCGCGGCCGTTCCTCGCGCCGCGAAAGTTCCCAATCACTCACCCACCCCCGCTGCATCCCCAGCAAAATGTAAGCCAAGGGGAAGCCGGTTAAAATGAACAGCGCCAGTAGCGCCCAGCCAACACCCGCCCACCCGGCCACATACCAGCCAATGGCGGGAAAGATAAAGAGAGACAGAATGGAACTGTCAAAAAAGATAGAAATCCAACGGGCCAGGCGGGTGCGGGTCATAGACTTGACCTTGGTGGGTACAGCAGACGGGACAAGTTGCGGAAAACGGCTTTAACGGCCGTACACCAAATCTTCCCGGATGCTGGCTTCCAGTTCTGCCAACTGCTCATTCGCTTCCAGCGCCTTGAGTTC
>JAJRTP010000706.1 GCA_024278255.1 Chloroflexota bacterium
CATAAAACAATCCCTTGACATAATCATTCGGCGGCCCATCCAAGGCCCGATACGCCTCCTCAAAAATAGCGATTTTCAAAATGCTCAGGCCGGACAAGGCATAATCCCCGTTAATACTCAACTCCTCTCCCGTCTGCAAATCCATGATAAACACACTGCCCACCATCCCTTGATCTTCAGCATTTTGCAGTTCCCGGCGCAGTTGGGTTTCCAGCACATCCATGTTTAAGGAGATGGGGTCTTGATCCACCAAGACAAGCTGCGCCACTCTGTCGCCTGGATCAGGTTGGTAAAGGGCCATTTCGGCCGCGGGCAGACTAGCTTCAATATCGGTAACGTAACCGGGCTGACCCGGCTCATACGTACCGGCGCCCACAACTAATTGCGGCGCAGAGGCTGGCTTGTCCAGAAAATCAGCCACATTTTGAATTTGGGCAGTCAAGGCTTCTTTGTCATGACCGGCAATGAGCTTAATGTTTACGGGGTCAAACGGCCGTTGCAAAACAAACTCAGCAAACCCCTGCTCAAACGATTTATCCCCTTTAGCCGCCTCCGCCTCATCCAGCATCGTCTCCAAATCCATCATAAACCCCACATCCTGCGGGTTTACCGGCACGCGATCTTCCTGATGATACAAAAAAATCGGCGCGGAAAACTGTTCTGTGAGGCGGGCAGCCGCTTCCTCCCGCGTCAAACCGGCCACATCCACCCCGGCAATCGTCATACCGGTGGGGAACTTTTCGCGCTGCAAGCTGTACAAAAATCCCTGGTAAAGCAGGAATAAGACGCCAAAAATCAATAAGATAAGCAGTAAAAAACGTTGCAGTTTCTTCAACATGGCTAATTTGATTGCGTGTCGCCCAGATAAGGCTCTTCAAAATTAAAATAGTTGTAGGTAGCGCGAGACATATTGGCAATAAGAGGCGCGCTCAATTCCCACTCCAGCCAGCCCGGTTTGTACAGCAGTAACACAATAACGTAATCCTCGCCGGGAGACAGAACAATAGCGGCGTCACCATGCGTGTCGCTAATCCAGCCATTCCGGTGGGCGACGGTCACGTCCGGCGGAACGCCTTCTTCGATCAGGCTGCCGATATTATTTTGGCCCATAAACGCGACGAGGGTCTGGCATTCCTGTTGGGTAATAGCGTCGCCGTAGACGGCCGTTAACGCCCCACCCATCCCTTCAGCGCAATAATAAATCATGGAAAGCAGCGTCCCCATATCTTCGGCCGTTGTCTGAATGTAAGGATCAGGATCAGTCGGCAAATTCTCCACCGAATTGGCCGGCGTTTCCAGCGGCGCAATACCGGCGCGGGGATCGGCGTCATAGGGCAGCAGCATGAACGTATTCGCCAGACCCAGACGCTGCATGGATTCTGTCACAATCTCTGCCCCTAGGTAAGGATCGTCCTGTCCGGCAATAATTTTCAGAAGTTCGTTAGCGGCCGTATTATCCAGACCAGCCACCAGCGTATCTGAAATAAGTTCCTGCGTTTTAATTGTCGGCTCCCGATCCAAAGCGCGATACGTCTCCAGAACAATGGGCACTTTCATTAAATCCATACCGGTCATGGGGATGTCCGCATTGATGGGAATTTCTTTGCCCGATTCCAAATCGAGGACAAACATACTGGTCACGCCATCGGTGGTTTGTTCAAAATCTTGCAGGCTGTTAACCAGCAGACGGGTCAGCAAATTGACTTCCGGCCGCTCAGACACACTGGGCTTGACGATTAGCCGAGCTTCCCGGTTAGCCGGGCGATACAAGGCAGCCTCAATGTCGGAAAAACTGGCCTGAATGTCTGTCTCGGTACCTGATTCGCCATAGTCAAAACTAAAAGTGGAGGGGACAACCTGGGGCGGCTGGGCCGGCTCATCCATGAGCGTTTTGATGTCTTCCAAGACGGCAATGAGGGACAGGCGGTCGTGAGTAGCCTGGATGGGTACCGGTTCTACTTCAACCGGTTTCCCCCACAAAAATCCCCAAAATCCGGCCCAGAAATCCTGTTGGGTGCGCTCAAATTCGGCCCGGCTCAACATGCCATCCAAATCAAGCTGGAATTGGGCCTGGGCCGGGCTGAGTTCAAATCGTTCCTCACCATGATAGATGACCACCGGCGCTTCCAGATAGCGATTGGTCAACACTTCCCGCGCCTGATCCTCATTCAAGTTGCCAATATCAATACCGGCAACCATCAATCCGGTAGGGTAATTCCCGCGCAGATTGGCATACTGGAAAAGTTTGATGAGCAGGAAGATGGTGGTCGCTACGATAATGCCCACGGTCAGCCATTGGCCGGCGCCGGGGGAGGAACGTCTGTTCATTTTTTACCTTATTTCTCCTTCAAAAATGTAGGGCGATTTGTCAAATCGCCTTACAAAGCGCCCTTGCGTTTCATAGCCACGGCCGTTTCTATCATATCTCGTGTAAAGGGCAAAATATCATCCGGGAGTTGGTCTGCGGGAAACCACTCGGCGGCCAATATCTCGCCGCTCAACTGCGGCGTACCCGGTTGAATCTGCCCGGTGTAGACAATGCCGATGTGATTAGCTATATCGCTATATTCGATAGAGAGCGGCTGCCCCAATACGGCCGTTAACCCCGTCTCTTCCCGTAACTCCCGCAAAATACCATCTGCCGGACTTTCTTTACGTTCCAGCCAGCCGGCAGGTAAACTCCAGGGGGCTGCCGGATGAAAAACATGACGCAGCAAAAATACCCGGTTCTCCTCATCCAGGGCTACCAGCGCCACACCCACGCGATGCCGGGGCACAACCATTTTCACCCCCCAACGCATCGCCCATGCCATACCAGGCAGGTACATCAGGCGGGCCATTGTCTGTTTCCAGGAAATCGAGCGGGGATGGAGATACGGCCGTATAGACAAATTCTTTACGCTCATCTCATCAAATTGTTGTTAAACCTCTACCACCAAATAAAATCAGACGCCATTGCCAATATAGCCATCGAGAGCATTTAACAACTGAGAAAAGTTAACATACCGGATTGCATGAATGCCCAACTGTTGGGCGCCTACTATATTTTTGTCTCTGTCATCCACAAATACAACAGCGTCAGCTTCGACATCTAATCTTTCCAAAGCTATGCGGAAAATTAGAGGGTCCGGTTTGCACACACCTTCTTCCGCAGAAAAAACTATGGTATCAAATAGCTCTTCATTTACCCATTCTTTAACCAATTCCCGCGCACCTGTGTAAGCATCACTGATAATTCCCAATTTATAACGTGGTTTGAGCGTTTGGAAATGGTCAAGCAACGTCGTGTCCCACTCACCCTTCCAATAATCCTGTTCAAGCTCATGCAAGTCGTTTTGGGATAGACCGAGCATTGAGCCGATATTGGCCCACATTTCCTCACGTGTTATGGCTCCAAGCAACGCTTGTCTTCTCCATTCCGGGGCAGACAAAATGCGATCAAATGACATGGCATCTAGACCGCAACGAGACGCCCACTTTTCACTCAGCGGCGAACCACTCGGCAACCATATTACTCCACCAATATCTAAAATAATCGCCTTTATTGGCATCTAATTGACTCCGAATCATTGATCCATTTGTGAGTCTACTGAAAAAACTAACCGCAGAGGCGCGGGGGGCGCAAAGAATTTAGAGCCTCCCAGAGAAAAATCTCTGCGTTCTTTGCGTCTCCGCGGTGAAATCAACCTTTTTTCAGTAAAGTCATTTGTCATATAGGATCGCCAGTAACTTAAAAAACGTTACCCAAAAGCCGGACAGCGTGGGTCAGTATAACAAAAACCAAATCCCCTGCCATAGATACTGAGGCAGGGTTAAGGTTGTAAAGTGGCAGAGTAACAGAGTCGAAAAATACATTTCACCTGCAACCCTGCAACTTTGCAACTTGCCACCTTACTGAGCGTATAGGTGAATAACAAACACAATGTTGGAGGCAGAAAATGTCTGAAGGAAATTTAACACGCAGCGACACAGACAAGATGATAGCCGGTGTTTGTGGTGGGATAGCCGCTTACCTGGGTATTGACTCCGTTTTAGTGCGCTTACTATTTGTACTCCTGGCCTTAGCCAGCGGAATCGGTGTTTTTATCTATATCATCTTGTGGATCATTATGCCCAGTGACAACCTGGAAGACCAAATCAAGGTTGGGGGCACACCGGACGATTTGGGGATAAAAGGTCAAAGCGAATCGGGTGACGGCCGTAAACTGGATCAGTCCAGCACCATTGGCGTCTTGCTCATTGTCTTTGGCGCCTTTTTTCTGCTCAAACAAATCGGCTTATTCGCCTGGTTTGGCAGCATTCCTTTTTGGGTGCTGGTCATCATCTGTGTCGGTATTTATTTTCTGATACGGCACAAAAACAATCAATGAGTCTACTGAAAGAACTAACCGCAGAGACGCGGAGGGCGCAAAGAATTTAGAGTCTCCCAGCTGGTTGACTGACAAAACCTATAAAACCGCGGAGAACGCAGAGATCGCGGAGGCTTTACAGGAGAAAAATCTCTGCGTCCTCCGCGCTCTCTGCGGTAAAATCTGAGATTTGTCAGTCAATCAGGTCTCCCAGAGAAAAATCTCTGCGTTCTCTGCGCCTCTGCGGTGAAATCAATCTTTTTTCAGTAAAGCCATCAATAATCA
>JAJRTP010000707.1 GCA_024278255.1 Chloroflexota bacterium
ATTACGAGCGGGTTTGTTGAGGGAATGAACAGCAAAATTCGAGTTTTGAAACGGATTGCATTTGGCATTCCCAACTACAACCATTTTCGCCTGCGAATTATTGGCTTTTGCGGTTAAACCCCACAAAAGCTCAGAGAACCAAAAATATCAGCCGCCGCTGGCTGGGTATTGCCAGCGCGCTGGCAGCCGGTTTAATGCTGGCTGCCAGCCACGGCTTGATTACCGAAGGCAACAACTATGGCTTCGGGCGCACCATCTTTGGCATTGTCCTGGGCCTCGTCCTCATCAGCCTGAGCAACAAGCTCATTGCCAGAGACAAACACCCCTCCATCGGCGATTTGCAAGGCGGAGATGCCCGGAAAGCACTCATGATCCTGGGCGTGATGACCGCCCATTCTTTTGCCGAAGGGATCGGCGTCGGCGTTGCCTTTGGCGGCACAGCCACGTTGGGCCTGTTCATCACCCTGGCGATAGCCATTCACAACATCCCGGAAGGGCTGGCTATCAGCCTGGTATTGGTACCGCGGGGTATGTCCGCCTGGAAAGCCTCCCTCTGGAGCATTTTCACCAGCCTGCCCCAACCACTTATGGCCGTACCCGCTTTTTTGCTGGTTTCCTACTTCAAACCCATTTTGCCGATTGGGCTGGGGCTGGCCGGCGGGGCCATGATCTGGATGGTCTTTGCCGAGATTATCCCAGATGCCCTGGACGAAATCTCCCCTGAACTGGCGGGCACAGTCGTTACGCTATCTTTTGCCGGTCTGCTGATTTTCCAGGATGTGATGATTGGCTGATTAGTCCAGCAACATCACCCGGAAGCCAGTCCCCTGCGCGTGATAATCCCGGCTGGGCGTCGTCACACTGCACGCGCTGCGCACATTTAGCCGGGTGTGGTGGATAGTGTAGCCCCACGATCCGCCTTTGACCACATGGAAATCCGGCAAATCCGGGTTGTACAGACTGGTCGTCCATTCCCAAATATTGCCGCTCATACCCACACAGCCGTAAGGGGAGACGTTTTGCGGCGCGCGGCCCACCGGCCAGGGGTAACCGTTGCGCCAATACCAACCGGCCCGCGCCCATTCTCGCTTCGGTGGCACAACCAGACTGAACAGATACGTTTCCGGGCCAACGGGAAAAGTTTTTTGCCACTGAATTTCCGGCCGCGGCTTTTCGCTGCCCCATGGATAGAGACGGCCGTCCGCCCCCCGTGCCGCCTTCTCCCACTGAAATTCCGTCGGCAATGTCACCCGCCTATCCATCTTTTCCGAAAGCCAGGCGCAAAAAGCCAAAGCGTCTGCTTGCGTCACATCCACAATGGGCAAATCGTCGTGGCCGTCCGGATAACTGCCCGTCGGCGCATACGCCCGCAAAAAAACGCCCCGCCAGCCCCGCACGATGCGATACCAGCTTCCCACCCATTCATGCCTCGTCTCCTCCAGAAAAAGCCGCCACTGCCGGTACGTCACCGGATATTGCGCCAGCCAAAACTCCGGCAGTTCTATCGTTTGCTGCGGCTTAAGCGGCGGGCATTGTTCCAACCGCTCAAAACACAACTCCGGCCCATACACAAATGGCCCGGCGGGAATACGGCAGAAGGAGAAGTTGGCGATTGGCGATTGGAGAATTTCGACTGTCTCGTTCAAAAGTGCGCTCAGTAATTCATAATCAACAATTCACTGATCGGGCCTCTTTTTCCAGGCTGGCTGTTGATGGCCCGGTTGGCCTGAATTTTTTCGATGCGGAATCCTGGATACGCCTCCTCGAAAAAGGCATCGTCCGGGATGGTGTTGCGGGGATCGGCATTGCTAAGCATGAGGCAGGCGCCGGTTTGGTGGAGACGGCCGTAAAACTGGGCCAGTTCCAGTTGCTGGGCATCCCCAAATGGCTCTTTGGCGTAAGCGGTGAAGTGGGCGGTAGCGCTAAGAGGGCGGTACGGCGGGTCAAAATAGACAAACGTCCGCTCATCTACAAACGGCTCGCAGGCGGTAAACACTCCCTGCTCAATGTGAACCCCCTGCAAAGCACGGGAAGCTGCCCGCAAATTAGCGGCGCGGCAAATGGCCGGATTTTTGTAACGGCCGAACGGCACGTTAAATGCCCCCTTGCTGTTGACGCGAAACAAGCCATTGTAACCGGTGCGGTTCATAAAAATGAGTTGGGCAGCGCGTTCCACTCGCTCTGAAACGGCGACGGGAGCGCGCCGCTCGTTAAACTGTTGGCGGATTTGATAGTAGAAAGCTTTACGGCCGTCTTCGTCCAGCGGCAAATACGCCGCCTCCATCTCCTGCAAACGGACAATCAGCGCCGCTGCGTCATCCTGCACCACGCGGTACGCCAGCATCAATTCCGGGTTGCGGTCAAACAGGTAACAATCCGTCAGCCCATACCGCTGGCGCAAATAAAAGAAAACCGCCCCACCACCCACAAACGGCTCCACGTACCGGCTGATCCGCCCTTCCTTTAGGGCAGCCGGTAAATGCGCCTCAATTTGCGGCAGCAATTGTCGTTTGCCGCCGGCCCATTTCAGAAATGGTTTGGCTGTCAATGCCGTTTGTTCAATCGTCATAAACTATCAAAGTAATCCTTTATGACACTACATATTATGCTATAATGACACCATGAATGGTGCTGAATTGATTCGGGTTGTCCTGGACACCAACGTAATATTTGAAGGTCTAACCAAACAACATAGTGCCTGCGGTATCATTGTTGACGCTTGGGCAGCTGATTTGCTCAAAGTCTACGTCTCAGATGCTGTGATTTACGAATATGTAGATGTACTTTCCCGTAAACTCTCTTACCATAAATGGCAAAAAGTGCAAACAACATTGGCAACACTTTTAAGCAAAGCTGAATTTACACCAATCTATTACTCTTGGCGACCTGCATCGCCCGATCCAGGAGATGATTTAATCATAGATTGTGCTATGAATGCAAATGTAGTAGTGATAACATCAAATCAAAAAGATTTTCGGGCTGCAAGAAAAGAATTGGGATTAAGAGTACTCACCCCTTTTGAGTTAGTCCTGCTCTTAACCCAATAAGCGAGGCTGTTATGGGACGTTTTACACTTAGATTACCCCAAACCTTACATTACGAATTGGAATCTCGCGCCCAGCAAGAAGGCGTTTCTCTAAATCAATATATTGTCTATGCACTAACCCGCCAAGTTGCTTCATCTTATACCGTACAAAGGGTATCTGATGAAGAACTCTTAGCACAACGTAAGCGTTACGATGAGTTGCTGCGCAGTCTCGGCGAACCGGATGAAGCGGCAATGGAAACTTTTTTAGCAGAGCGCGAGATGGCCGGGCCTGATGAAATTTTGCCAGACGAAATTCTCACGGCCGTCCGCTCAAAAATCAACGCCCAAAAGGCGGCGGGAAGCGTATAGCAGCAGCCCCACGGCCGTACCCACCGAAAAACTGGGCGCAGCCAAGCGCAGCGTTTCTTCCAGAGCGCGTTCCGGGCGGCGAAAACCAGCCAGACCCAAAGCGCTGCCACTCACACCCAGGGCTGACGCGGCTAATGATTCGGGAATACGGCCGTATCCCGCCAACACGTCACTCGCCGCCCAGCCTGCCGCCGCCAGTCCCGTCCATTTACGCGCCGGCTTCGGCCCCAGGGCCATTTGCGCATCGCCCAACGCAGCCATCGCCGCCGAAATGTGATGAGTGTGCCCTTCCGCATAACCGGGGTCGAGCAGCGCCAGAACGTCCACATTTTGTCGCCGCGTCAGCAGCCAGGCTCCGGCTAATGCTGCCAGCACGCCGGCCCGCACCGGTTTTTGGGGAATTTGCCAGGCAACGGCCGTCAACGGAACCAGCCAGTCCAGATTGAACCCTTTGTACTCCTCAATCCGCAGTTGGTAATCCTGTCCGCTGGTGACGGCCGCCAGCGCCGCCGAACTGGACGCCTGGTAAACCAGACTGCTCAGCCAGCCAAAAAAGCCAGCTTGTTCTACGGCCGTCATCCCGGCTACCGGCGTCAGAGTCGTCAGACCCAGCGCCAACAGCTTGGGCGCGTAGGAGGGCGGGTACAAGGCAGCCAAATCACTGTGATCGTGGTCGTGATCGTGGTTGTGGTTGTGGTGATCGTGGTCATGAGAATGGGCGGGACGGGTGGCCGCGGCCTGATTGCGCGATTGTTCCAGGTAAGGTAAAGCAAATGCGCCGGCAGCAGTTACGGCCGTCAGCGGCAAAGCAATTTTCTCCGGCAGATTGAGGGTATTATTGATGGCGGCTGCCCCAACCCCTGCCGCTGCCAAACCAGCCAGCGCCAACCCGGTCGTATCCGGCGCAGGTACAGGCACGGGTAGATCAATCTCCCGATCCACCACAAAACCAGCGTCTTCCAGAGCATGTTTTAGATGATGCACATATTCCAATCCTTCCAACGGTGCGGTGGCGTGCAAAACGCGGAAAAAGTTAACATAACAAAAGCGAATCACCCGCTCGCGGGCAAACCAGACCCAATTGTGGCAGGCAGCGTGATAATCCAGCGGAACCATGTCGGCCGGAGAGAGACGATGCCCCAAAACGACGTGGGGCGCGCGCCGCTTGGCGATGAACCAGTCCCCTTTTTGGTGACGGGATTGGGCGAAGTAGACAAAGGTTAAATCATTATCGGTCAACGCCTGCACAGTAGCATCCAGGTGCATCTCGTGGCCCAAAATCATGTTTCCGGCAAAGGGGACGTAACGGCCGATTTCTGCCGCCTGCGCCAATGTACGCCGCAGCAAATCCGGGTCTGGCCAGGCGTAACTGACTGGCCGCGGGGCCACACCCAGCCCGTTCTGCTGGATGAGATCGGCCGTCTGCCGGTCAAAGCCCAGCCCCAGTTCGCCAATGGTGGGGATGTCTCCGGCAAAGACCAGGGTGGTTTCGTCGAGAACGGCCGTCTGCGTAAAAGGCAATCGCGTCTGCATTTCGGCTGCCAGTTGGGCCACCAAAGCAGCATCACCGTGCAGGTAGTTCCAATGGCCGATGGGCGCGGGATCGGTATACGGCCGTTGCGGGGCCAGCGGCGTCACCTGCCCTTGTGCTATTAATCGGTGCAGTGTCCATTCCGGCAGAGAAAGGTGCGTCGCCTCGTTTTGTGCCAGGCGCGCCACCATTTCAGCAAAAGGCAACCCGGCGCGAATAGCTGCCGCTTGCGCGTCGTCAAAATCCACGCAAATAGCCACGCGGTTATTCTGCGCTTCCCACACCCGCCGCCGGGACAATACGCGCAAAGCGGCAGCCCCGCCGGCTACGGCCGTTGTCAATGTCAGCAATCGTGAAAGTCTCAACCTCGTCTCCTTAAATAATTTACCACGGATGAGTCTACTGAAAAAACTAACCGCAGAGGCGCGGAGGGCGCAAAGAATTTAGAGTCTCCCAGAGAAAAATCTCTGCGTTCTTTGCGTCTCCGCGGTGAAATCAACCTTTTTTCAGTAAAGCCACAGATAACACGGATTTCTTTGATTTTTACAGATTTTCATCCGTGCATATCCGCTTCATCATTCAAATCCGTGGTTCTCAGTTTTTGTAAAAGCATCTGGCCGGTATCGGTGCGTGCGGGCTGGAAGAGGGTGCGCCACACCTGGATACGGCCGTGCCAGTCGGCAGCCCAGGCGGCTGTAGCCGCCCGATCCTGAAAACCACGCTGCAAACGCTGCGAGATACTGGTCAACGGTTTTTGCTGGGTGCGGCGTAAAATATCAGCCAGACCTAACGTTTGGATACGCTGGCGCAAGGCAGGCGGCGTCAAATCGGCCAGCCGGACCAATTGCCCCGCCGGGACGGGCGCGCCCAGTAAATCGTAAGCCAATTTTAGCCCGGCATAAGCATAGGGCGCAGCCTGATAAGATTGCGCCTGTGCTGTAAACGCCTCCCAATCCAACCCGCCCGCCTGGGTAATCGCCAGCAAATCGGTTAACTGCACCATTGCCGGCGCGCCCTGAATCAGGTGAAAGCAAAAGTGCAGGCTGATGTGCAGCAGCAAATCTTCCCGGTTGAGGACGCGGCAAGGATGTTGGCCGAGTACGGCCGTTTCCGCCCGCTCCCGAATCCCCGGTGTAATGTCCACCTTCAGGCCAAACCA
>JAJRTP010000057.1 GCA_024278255.1 Chloroflexota bacterium
ATCCTCCGCTGCCCCTCATTATACACCAATATCCATCTCCTGATGCCACAATTGCGTCGTCAGAATGCCCATGAGGACGCGGCTGTGATCAGCACGGCCGTTACCATGTTCCTCTCTCAATCTTGCCACTGTCTTCAAATTAAAATACCCCGTTTCCGCCAAAGCGCCGGGGGTCAGGCATTTTTCCGCCCAGGCAGGCAGCTTTTCCTGCCGCCACCATTGGGCGTGAGGACTGGCTAAGCCTTGTTTGGGGCGGGTCGTCACGGCCGTAGGCAGCACATCCTTCATCCCCAACCGCAGCAGAACCTTGTTCATACGGCCGTTCAGCTTCATCTCCGGCGGCAACTGCGTCACGTAATCCCACAGCCGATCATCCAGAAAAGGCGGTCTGGCTTCCACAGAACTCGCCATACTCATCCGATCCACTTCAAAATTAATAAAGTCGGCCATACGGGTTTGCGTCTCCAGGAAAAGAAGTTGGTGCAGGGGGTGATAATTGGTAATTGGTAATTGGGTAATTGGGTAATTGGGTAATTGCGTTATTCTCCAGTCGTCAATCTCCAATAGCTGATCCAGCAAAGCGGGCGAAGCGACTTGCTGCCAGAGGGCAAAACGTTGGGCGGCGTCTTTTGTGCCGTGGGCCAGGACGCGACGGCCGTTAACCGAGACATTACGCGGCAAACCGGCCAGTCGGCGGCGCAGGAAGCGGGGGAGATGGAGATACGGCCGTATCCGCCGATCTCCGTCAAACCAATGATAACCACCCAACAGCTCATCCGCCCCCTCCCCCGTTAGGATCACCTTGAAGCCGGCTTCATGCGCAGCCCGGTACAACTTGTAAATGGGGATACTGGTCGCCGAACACTGCGGCGCTTCCAGATGACGCACGACACGGGGCAGCAAGTTGAAATCAGTCTGAGTGAAATCGAGGGTATGGTGCTGGCTGCCAATTGCCTGGGCCACCTGTTGGGCGTAGGCGGATTCGTCGTGGCCGGCAGCTTCAAAGCGGATGTGGAAGGTGTGGATAGGGCCGCTGGTTTCCGTGAGCAGAGCGGCCAGCGTGCTGGAATCAATGCCGCCGCTGAGGAGCGATCCTACCGGCACGTCGCTCATGCGCCAAGCGGACACAGCGTCGCGCAGCCGGGCCACAAAGCCGTCCACTGCTTCGTTCAGGGTGACGTTCAGGTAGTCGCCATCGGCAGGGAATTGCAGTTGCCAGTACGGCCGTATCGCCACTTCCCCCTCCCGCGCCACCAGCATGTGTGCCGCAGGTAACTGAAACACCCCGGCAAAAGCGGTCTGCGGTGTGGGGATGAAGCCCCAGCGGAACATGGCAGCCAAGGCAGGAGGATGGGCACGACGGGCCAGTTGGGGCAAAAGGGCAAACAACGGCCGTATCTCCGAAGCGAAAGCAAACTGGCTACCTGCCTGGGCGTAATAGAGCGGCTTGATGCCAAACCGATCCCGCGCCAAAAGCAGTTGCCGGCTACGGCCGTCCCACAAAGCAAAGGCAAACATCCCCCGCAATTTAGGCAGCACGGCCGTGCCCCATTCCTCATACCCGTGAACAATCACCTCCGTATCCGTCCGGCTGCGGAACTGATGCCCGGCGGCCTGTAATTCCACCCGCAGTTCCGGCGCGTTCATCACTTCCCCGTTATACGCAATCCAGATGGAGCCGTCTTCATTGCTTAAAGGTTGATGGCCGCCCGCCAAATCCACAATGCTCAACCGCCGCGCCGCCAGACCGACCCCTTCCCCCACAAAATAACCGGCGTCGTCCGGCCCGCGATGGCGCAGCAAACCATTCGCCGCCTCCAGCCTGGCACGCTCAACTTCGGGAGTAAGATAACCGACAATGCCGCACATAATTCAGCTAAACCGCTCCACGTCAAACACCGCCAAATCCAGCGACGGCCGTTCTCCGGCAGCCAGTTCAGCAACGAGTTGGCCGGTGATTGGCCCCATGGAGAGGCCCAGCATGGCGTGGCCGGCGGCAATAATCAGATTGCTGTACGCGGCCGACCGGCCAATATACGGCAGGCCATCCGGGGAACAGGGACGCAGGCCGCGCCAGATTTCTACAATTTCTTTCTCCTCCATGCCGGTCAGATAATCATCCGCCGCCCGCAGGATAGCCTGGACACGCCGTTGATTGATGGAGAGATCGTAGCCCGCCAGTTCCAGCGTTCCGGCAAAGCGTAGATGCGGCCCCATGGGCGTGACCACTACTTTGGCTTCGCCCAGGTGCAGGTGGGTTTGCGGGGAAGGTGACGGCCGTTTCACGGTAACGCTGTAGCCTTTGGCTGGCTGCATGGGCAGCTTCAAACCCAACTGCCGGGCCAGCAAGGATGACCAAACTCCAGCAGCCAACACCACCTGTTCTGGTTGAAATGTGCCGCGCGTGGTGGTGACGGCCGTAATCTGATCCCTCTCCAGCGTGAACTCCAGCAGTTCCGTTTGTGTCAACAAGTTAACTCCCTGCGCTTGAGCCGCGGCCGCCAATCCCTTTACAAACAAATCCGGCGTCAGGTGCGCATCTTCTTCATAATGGATGCCGCCGACCATGTCCGGGCGCACCAGCGGTTCCATCTGCCGCGCTTCATCGCCGGTTAAGACCTTCATTTGCAGGCCGTGTTTTTGCAGGACGGCCGTTTCCTTTTGCCCATGCGCAAATCCGACGGCCGTGCGGTACAACATCAAGCCGCCCGACTTTTCAAAATGACAGGCCAGATTTTCCTGCTCAATAATCGCCTGGTACAAATCCAGGCTGGCCCGTTGCAAATCCCGCAGCAAAGGCACAGCCCGGTCAAACGCCTGCCGGTTGCTGAACGACTGGAAGCGCCACAGCCAGGCCAGCAAGTCGGCGTTCAGGCGGGGCTTGATGTAAAAAGGGCTTTCTGGATCAAACAGCCATTTGATGCCCTGGGTCAAGGCTCCCGGCGCCGGCAGCGGGAGGGAATGACAGGGACAAATCAACCCGGCGTTACCATAGGAACTGCCTGCCGCCACGTCTCCCTTCTCGATCAATGTGACCGACGCGCCCTTTTGCGCCAAAAAATAGGCCGTGCTGACGCCAATCACGCCCCCGCCAATGATTAAAACATCGTTGTTCATGGCTCACATGGTATACAATACGGCCGTTATGGGCAAAGAATCTGTTGCCAGCGGTAGGTTTTGGCCGCCAATCGCCTGGGATTGCAAATCCCAGGCTGATACAAAAAGTACGCTGAAGCGCACTAAGTTGTTAACTGCTTACGGTCGTAACGCGCTTCAGCGTGTTTCCCGTCTCAGACGCCGGATTGCATCCGGCGGAAATTGGCCGAATATTATTCTGGCGATTACGGCCGTCACCTTCACCATCGCTTATCTTTTCGTGGCTTTGACCCGCGTCACCTACCCCTTCGACCTGGACTTCATTGAAAACGCCATGCTGCTACAAGCGTGGCGCACAGGGGCGGGACTGCCCGTTTATCTGCCGCCCAACGGGGAGTTTGTGCCGCAGGTATACATGCCGCTTTACACCTGGCTGGGCAGCCTGCTGCTGCGTCTGACGGGACCTGTTTTCTGGCCGCTGCGCCTGCTTTCGCTGCTGAGTACGCTGGGTACGGCCGTACTCCTCTACCTGATTGGCCGCCAACTCCAGCCGAACCGGGCCATCGCTTTGGCCGGCGCGGCTTTGTTTCTGGCCGGATACAAACTGACCGGCGGCTGGTACGATCTGGCGCGGGTGGATGCCTTATTTGTCTTTTTGGTGGTAGCCGGGATGGGCACGGCCGTTTACTACCACCATACAAACCGGGGACTGGCTTTGGCGGGACTGCTCATGGGGCTGGTCTTGCTGACCAAACAGAACGGGTTGTTTTTAACGGCCGTCGTCGGCGTCTGGCTGTTGTGGGCGGCGCGCTGGCGGGTGTGGCTGTTTGGCACGGTCTTTTTGCTGGTAACGGCGATACCCCTCCTGCTTTTGGAATGGTGCAGCGGCGGTTGGTTTTCCTATTACGTGGTGGACATCGCTTACGCCAGTCCGGTAGAAATCAGCCGGATATGGCCTGTTGTGCGGCGGGAAGTTTTGGGCGGGATGGGGTTTCTGGTCTTGATGGCGGGGAGTACGGCCGTCATTTATCTCAGCAAACGGCAATGGCGCAAATTGATCGATCCTCCCTGGCTGTTATTTATAGGCGCGGCTCTGTTTGTTTCCGTGAGCGGACGATCTTCGGTAGGCGGCAATCTGAACAACCTGATCATCGGCTTTGCCCTGCTCTGCCTGGCGCCGGCTTTGCTGGCAGGGGCGCTGCGGCCGGGAAAATGGGTCAATCCGCTGCTGACGGCCGTTATTCTGGCTCAATTTGTCCTGCTCCTCTTGCCACCATGGCCCTACGCGCCGCAGCAATTCCGGCCGACAGCCGTTATGCGCCAACAGGGTAAACAGCTTGTCCAATTTCTGGCAGAAACAGAGGGGGAAGTTTGGGTAATGCTCCATCCGGCTTACGCTTTACCGGCAGGCAAAGAGGCCGGGGTTCACGTGCAAACGTTGTGGCACGCCCGGCAGCGGGGCGCGCAGCCTCTCCCACCCGACCTGGTCGCCCGCATCCAAAACCAGGAGTACGCCGTCATCATTTCCGACGAAAGCCCCTATTTTGAGACGGAAACGGCGCTGGTGGAATTGCTGGAACGATATTACCGGGCGGAACCACTGCCGCCGGAGATGTCGCCCCCCACGTTGAGCGGTATCCGGGTACGGCCGTTGCTCATCTACACACCGCGCCTTAAATGATAAATTGTGACACCACATGGCAAGAAATCATCTTTCACAACCGGCTCATCAGGATTTCACGGGGTCAAAGAAAAATCTGAAATGTGCGTATAGCTTACGGCAAATCATCTATGCCGAATGATCCGCCTGCCACTCCTGGGCAAACTTCTCAATCTGCTTGCGGATATGGGGCGTGTCCGGTTTAGCGGCCGGGCGCTTTTCCTTAATCAACTGAATCGCATCCTCCACCGAGTAACCCTGGCTGATCAGAATACAGGCAGCCATCGCCGCGCTGCGATGAATGCCCGATTTACAATAAGCCAACACCTTGCCGCCATTTTCAATAACAGGCAAAGCTGTTTCGACTCCCTGCCGCAGTTTATCTGTGGAAATTGGCAGCAGCACAAAGTCAGTTGTTTTCAGTTGAATATTTTGGAAAGGAGGCTGCGTTAATTCTTCATCCTGCTTCTCCCGAATCATGCTGATGATGAGCGCGATGCCCAATTCGGCAATTTGCGGGGCATGTTCCCCGGCTGGCCAGCCGGAAATGTACAGATACTCCGTGATGGGGGTTATATCCAGGACATCATCTTTTTTACCTGTGCGCAGCAGGTGCAGTTTACGCATCAATGAAGGCATAGCTTCTCTCTTTATAGAAGTTCAACTTCTTAGAGAAGTTGAACTTCTTGCGCTTAATTTTGTATTTCTACCGTGGCCACTTCATCACCGGACGTACTGATTTGAGCCACAATTTCATCAACGGTGACGGTATCCTGATTGAAAGCCACAATCAGTTGATTGTCTTCGGAATTGGCTTCCAGGGTAACAATGCCAGCCGTTTGCTGCAAGTTGGAGACCACACGGGCCTCGCAAGAGACTCAGAACATGGTGGGGATGGTGAATACGGCCGTACTCACACTCTCATTCGCCGCCCCTACCACAATCGGATCGCCTGCCAGCAGCAGTTCCCAAATGTCCTCTTCCAACGGAGCCGTCCCTTCCGTGGATAAGGTAGAACCGTCATCCAGATGAATGTGAGCCGGATCATTCGGGTCATCTACATGATCGTTGGCTGATGGCGTGTTGGCGGGTGGGGATACGGCCGTAGACTCCACCGCTGCCGCCCCACAAGCCGTCGCCGCTACCAACAAAAATAGTATTGCACCCATAAACCTGGCTTGCTTCCTCATAAACACCTCCATAACTTTCTAGCGACTACCGTCCGGCCAAACCATCACCGGGAAATTAACCACAATACCCGATTCCGTTACCGTTACCTCGCCATTGGCTTCCGCTTCTTTCAATTCGGCCACAGAGATCAGTTCTCGCGGCGTGGCATCTTCGGCCCATTCCACCAGCAGCACATTGCG
>JAJRTP010000708.1 GCA_024278255.1 Chloroflexota bacterium
GGGAGATGCTGGTAATAAAGGCCGATTTTAAATTTTCCGCTTCTGCCTCCTGGGTAATATCCCGCAGCACAATCACGTTGCCTATTTTCTCACCCTCCGGCGATTTCACCGGCGCGGCCGAAGCGCTGAGGACGCGGCTGCCAATTTCGTACCGCTGGATGGCTGAGGGGCCGCTGTTGGGATCGGCCGGCGGGGTGAGAATTTGCAGCAAGGAATCGGTCATAAAATCTTCCGGCATATTTTCCAGCAAGCGGTGTGCTGCCGGGTTGGTGTTAATGATCCGGTTATCGTTATCCAGCACAATCACGCCATCGGCAATACTGCTGACAATGGCTTCTAGCTGGCTGGATTTGCTGAGCAGTTCCCGGTTGCGCGTGGCCAGGGTCTCGGTCATCTGGTCAAAGGAAAAGGCCAGACGGCCGATTTCGTCTCTTTTGTGGATGCCGGAGCGCCGGTCCAGATCGCCGGCCGTCACCGCTTCGGCCGTTTCCACCAGGCGGTTCACCGGCACAGTAATGCGCCGGGCAATCATTAACCCGCCCACAAACACAGCCACAACCGCTAAAGCAAATACGGCCGTAAACTGAGACCGGCTCGTAGCCAGCGTATTCACCAAAAAATTACTGGGCAAGGCCACACTGTACAGGCCAAATGATTGATCCCGCATCTGCCATTCGCCAAAAACCAGGGCATACTGCTGGCCAAACACATTCACATAGCGGTAAGGCACAGAACGGTCAGCATTTTGGCTGACAGTCAGGTACACCTGCGGCGATTCCGTCAGCGTGGCCATCACCGCTTCGTACCCCGCCGGATCATCCTGAAACATAGCCCGAATGCCATTTATGCCGCCTCCCAGCGAGGTGTCTAATATTTGTCCGTCCTGATCATACAGCGTCACGTGGGCCACCGCATTGCGCGTCAAATCTAGCAGCATCCGGTGGACATACGTCCCCACCAGCGCCGCACCCACCTGCTCCCCGGCAAAAAAGAGCGGGCTGACGGTGAAAAACATCAACCCATCATCTACCTCTGTCACAAAAACATATTTATTGCCCAGCGCGTCCATCTCATTAGCCAAAGCGCGCTGGACGACTGGTATCATGCCAAAATCACCGCCGCTGGTTTCCACGCCTTCGTCCATAGCCCCGTCCAGCAAATGCCGCCAACCGTAAATCTCCTGCCCCTCTTCATCCAGGAACAGGACAGCGTCGGTATTGCTGTTGATGATGATTTGCGGGGCTAACTCGGCCAGTACGGCCGTATCCCTCTCCGCGACAGCCTGAGGAATGCCTTCCGTGCCCAGGACCGCCCGCAAGGTTTGCAACTGGTGTTCTTCATGGCGCACAATACCCGCCGACACCATCTGCCCGGCGTCTACCAGTTGATTATTGATGCGTTCTGCCAGGGAACTGGCGACCAGATTGGTGACGATAAACGCGCCAACGCTGGCTACCGCCAGGGTCAGCAAGAAGTAGGGGATGATAATTTTGGTTCCGATGCTTAGGCTGAAACGTTTCATATGGATACTACTCACTACATGATGGTTGATGGTCAATACGGCCGTTGCGCAACCACAACACGATTTCTGCCCTACATATTAAAAGATACGCCCTGCCAATCCGGTAAAGGCATCGTGAAAAAATGCACCAGAACCAAATTTGTAGCCCGATTTTGATGAACCTGCATAAAATCAATCGGTAATCCACAACAGTTCGGATGGCGGAATTTATTACGCCACTCCTGCTCACTGGCGTAATAAATTCCGCTATCCAGCTGTTACCGATTTAATTATTTAACTTCCATGTAAATCGGGCAGCGATTGGCAAAATCGCCCTACATAACCGGCTCCAGCCATTGTACTTCACCCGTCTGGGAGGAGCGCAAGGCTGCTTCAATGACTTGCAACTGCCATACTACCTCATGCGGCGGCACAGGCACAGGCCTGTGCCCGCGCAGCGCGGCCACCACACCCCGGTAAAAACCCCCATAATCCCCAGGCTCCGTTTCAACCAGGTCAACGTCATCCTGATTGAGCCACAATTGGCCCCATTTATAGCTATCCTCCCGCCCCCAATCAGCGCCGCCGGGCATCTCCCCCGCCACCAGGCGATCCTCCTGAGGGTCCAGGCCCATTTTTTGGAAGGCGCCATTTTTGCCGCGCAGATGAAAGCGGAAGACGGGGCAGGGATTGAGCATATCAATTTCCAACAAGGCGTGTAAGCCATTGGCAAAATGCAGGTTGAGGCGCATCAAATCGTCTGCGGGGCTGCCGGGGCGCTGCGTTTCTATTTGGGCGTACACAGTTTGCGGTTTACCAAAGAGGCAAATGACCTGATCGATTAAATGCGGCCCTAAGTCGTAGAGGAGACCGTGGGTCACGTCCGGTTCGCTTTTCCAGGTGGCCCGGCCTTTGGGGATAGGTTCGTAGCGGGGCCAGTGGCTTTCGTAATAGGTAACGTCACCCAACACATCGCCCATCAGGAGCTTTTGCACAGTCAAAAAGTCGCCATCCCAGCGCCGGTTTTGGAAGGGGATGAACAGCCGTCCGGCCGTTTCGGCTTCACGGATGATGGTTTGTACCTCGGCGCTGGTGGCGGCTGCCGGCTTTTCTACAACGACGTGCTTCCCGGCGCGCAATGCGGCTACGGCTTGGGGCAGGTGCAGCCGGTTGGGTGAGGCCAGGACAAGCAAATCCAGGCTGGGATCTGCCAGTAATGCCTCAAAGTTATCCACTACCCGAACTTGGGGGAATAAGTCCGGCTCCGGGGTGCGGCTGGTGACAACGGCCGTCAGTTCCAACCCTGCTGTCGTCTGGATAAAGGGGGCATGAAAATAACGGCCGCCCAGCCCCCAGCCGACCAAACCTACCCTGAAATTTTTCCGGGAATTATTCATTTGCCCCTCCTTTGTTGGGCGATTTGGCAAATCACCCAACGATTACATGGCGGGCAGTTCCAAATAAAAGGTACTGCCCTGACCCACTTCACTTGTCACGCCAACCTGCCCCTCCAGCCGGTCGGCTATCCGCTTGACAATGGAGAGGCCCAGCCCCTGGCCTTCGATGTGGGCCTGGTGCATCCGCTCAAAGGGAAGAAAGATGCGCTGCCGGGCTTCGTAAGAAAGTCCCTGGCCGTTGTCCCGCAGCCAGAAACGGATACGGCCGTCAGCCAAAGTCGTCGCCCCCATTTCAATAACCGGCGGTTCCCCGCCATACTTGAGGGCATTACTCAAATAATTCATCCAGATTTCTTCAATCCAGGGCGCGTAGCCCAAAGCCAAAGGCCACTCTTCCGCCACACTGATTTGGGCCTGCTTTGCCTCAATCATGCGGGCGAGTCTCTCCAGCACAGTGGCGATGACCTGCCCCATTTCCACCGGATACATAGTAACGTCTTCCTGGCTGCGAATGGGGGCCAGCAGGAGCAGGCTGTTGATGATGTCGTTCATTTTACGGCCGTTCCAAACAACCTTGTCCAGAAATTGCCAGCGCTGTTCCGGCGTGAAATCATCCGCCCGACTTTTCAGTATCTCAGCATAGCCCACAATGACGTTGATGGGTGTTTTCAGATCGTGCGCCACAGTGTGGGCAAAGGCGTCCAGTTCCGCGTTTTGCGTTTCCAGTTCCTTCATGTAACGGTGCAGCGTTTCCTGATTCTGCTTGCGCGCTGTAATATCCTCGGATACTTTGAGATAATGGGTCACTTGCCCGATCTCGTCTAAAATGGGGGCAAAAGCGGCTTCTTCCCAGTAAAGATCGCCATTTTTCTTGCGATTGCACCATTCGCCGCGCCAGATTTCGCCAGAGGAAATGGTTTGCCACAATTCATCGTACAGTTCCGGCGGGTGGATGCCGGATTTCAGGATGCGGGGATTTTGCCCAATCACTTCGGCAGATTCGTAACCGGTCAGATTGGCAAAGGTGGGGTTGACGTACTCAATCGTCCCATTTAAGTCAGTAATGACAACGGCGACGGGGGTTTGCTCGACAACGCGGGACAGTTTGCGCGCGGTTTCTTCGGCCTGGCGGCGGGCGGTAATGTCTATGCTGTACTCGACCATGTGGGTGAGACGGCCGTCATCATCCAGCAAAGGAAAGGCGTGGACTTCCATGTTGCGGGGACGGCCGTCTTTGTCGTAATGGATGTGTTCCACGACAGCGGATTGGTTATTTTGCTGCACCATTTTCAGGGGACAGGGATGGTTACGGCCGTCGCAAGGCGTATCGCGGCGATGAGTCAGGGCATAGCAGGTTTGCGCCTCACCAATACCCAATTCGCGGGCCGCCTTGTTAGCCAGCACAATCCGGTAAGTCTGCACGTCAATCACATACAACGGATCAGACATAGCTTCCAACACGCCTCTCAGCAGCCGAGCCTGCTGATCATTTTGTATAACATTTAGGGTAAGACGCTGGGGCATTTCCGTGGTCATCTTCTTATATCCTGTGACTGCGCTTCTATATCCTGTGACTGCGTTGGTATAACTATCCGCATCAATTGGTGCGGCTTGGGTACGCCACCATAACGATAAACAATTTGCCTGTTCTGATCAAATATCAACGTCGTGGGCGCCACCCGGACAGTATACTTGGCGGCAGCCTGTTTACCCACCCGGCTGGTCAGGCTGAGGTGGATCACGTCAACTTTCGACCCCATTTTCTTCTGAAACCCATTCACGATGGGTTCGGCTACCGAGCAAGCCGTTCATAACGGGGCAAAGAATTGTATCAAAGTATAAGGCTTTTGGCCGATGCGGTTCTGCAAATCGGCCGCCGTCTCAATCTCCGGGGAGGAGCGGGGCCGGAAATACAGATGCAAAAAGAGAAACGCCCCGGTAAAAATCACCAGGACGATTATCAGAATAATTTGTATGGGCAGCAAGACCATCGCGCTACTTGTCTACGGGCAGGCCGGCCGCTTCCCATTCCAGGATACCGCCGGTCATGTTGTGGATGTTGGTGAAGCCCTGTTCCCGTAAATAATCGGTCACCTGACCGCTGCGATTGCCGCTGCGGCAAGTGACGATGACTTCTTTGTCGGTGGGGATTTCGTCCAGCCGGTTGGGAATTTCGTTCATGGGGATGAGGGTGATGTCCGGGATGTGGCCTTCGTCGTACTCCCACTGTTCGCGCACGTCAATGATAAACACATCATCGCGGTCTTTAACGGCCGCTACCGTTTGCACATCCACGTCCGGGCCAAGCATGGCGACGTCAATCTCCTGGGGCGCTTCAACCGCCGGGGCCGGGGCCGTTTGTCCGCCGCAAGCGACCAGGGTGATTGTCAATAATGCCAGTAAAATCCAAATTGTACGTTTCATCATGATTAAAATGCTCCTCTTGATTAAGTTTCATTTGTTAGATGCCGGCTGTGCCCAAACGTGACATCGCAGTGCCACACAGACAAACAGGCTGGCTAATAATAGCCAGCCCATTTTAGAGAGGGAAAAGGGGGATGGTTCAGCACCCGAAAAGTTAACTTAACACTTTGTAGGGCGATTTTGCAAAATCGTCCTACAAGTTGTCAAGGGGAATCTAAACCATCCCGGAAAAGGAAGTTGTTAACGTATTAGCTTTCTTTACGGGTTGATAAGTGGAACGGGGCATACAAGGGGCAGAAGCCGATAAGAGACGTTACCACAAAAACGGCCGCCAGAATCCCCAAAACAATGGCTAACCAGCCGGAAACTGTGCCTGTGACAATAAGACCCACAAATACCAAAGCTAAAACAATACGAACAATCCGATCCCATGAAGCCATATTCTTTGACATAACAAACCTCCGAAACTTAAACTTCTTCAACTAATAAAATTTTGTACCAGCAAAACAAGACCTGTAACCAGACCCACACACAATAAACAAACAACTGCTAATTTTAAGAGTTTCTTTCCTGTTGAATCGTCCATTTACCTGCCTTAACTTGCCAATCTGCTCTTTAGACGGATAAACAGATGAAAGGTTACAAATTGGATTTGACCTATACCAGTCAACCCCGCTATAGTAAATAGAGAAAACAAAAAATCATCGGTTTCTATAAGATGCCCGGCAGTCGTGGGGAAAAAGGGAGCATTTATATGTCCGATATACAAAAACAAATTGCTGCGCTTATGGCGCAGGCCAACCCATTAGAAGACACTGATCCTCAACAAGCACATAAGCTATGCCTTTCAGCGTATCAATTGGCTGTCAGCCATCCTGCTGAAGTGGACAAAGAAACATTGGCCCATTGTTTACACAATCTGGGGTATCTCAATTACCGTTTCGGCCATTACAGGCTGGCACAAAAACACCTGCGTAAATCGCTGCCCCTCTTTGAAGAAACCGGCATTTTGGCAAAACAAGCGGCTGCCTTGCGCTTTTTGGGTTTAATTCAATGGCGGCTGGGCAATAACCCGGAAATGCTGAACCACCATTACCGGGCCATCAAACTGTACCAGCAAACAAATGACCGGCATGGTGAAGCCATCTCTCTGTCAGATATCGGATTGGCCTATTTCTACATCAATGATTTACCTAAAACGTTGGAATATCTGCAAAAAGCGCTGGCTATATATGATCACATAGACCACCCCAGGGGGGAGTGTACGGTCCTCAACAACCTAGCCATGACTTACACAGCATCCGGATCGCCGGCAAAGGCGCTGGAGGTTGCCCAATACAGCCTGGAAATTGCCCGGCGTATTGATAATAAGATGCTGGAAACAAATGTACTGGATACGGTGGGTGAGGCTTATCTCGCGTCAGGTGATCCAGAGTCAGCTTTGGCTTGTTTTCAGAAAAGTTTAACAATGGCCCAGCAATACGGCTACGAACCAGTCAGATTAACTGCTTTGCAAAACGCAGGCAAGGCATACTTGCAATTAGAGGATTCTGAACAGGCTGTTGCTGCGCTGGAGGAAGCTCTGACAACTGCGGAAACGCTGGGAGCCATGGGTGAAGAGGCCAAATGTCATTGGGAACTGGCCCAGATTTATAAAAAAGCAGGGCGTTATGCTGAAGCTTTGCATTGTTATGAACGGTACCATGATTTGAATGAAACTATCTTTAAGGAAAAAGCAGCAGCGCAGTTCGAATCTTTGCAGGTTCTTCATGAACTGGAACAGGCACAGATGGAACAGGAAATGACGCAAAAACATCATCTGGCTCTGGAAAAAGAGGTGGCGGTACGTACCCGGGCGGAAAAATCGTTACAGGAAAGTGAGGCAAGATACCGGCAGATGTTTGAAGGACACACGGCCGTACAATGGATCGTAGACCCGGAAACCAGCCGCATCGTAGATGTGAACCCCGCCGCTGCTAAATTTTACGGTTTCCCACGAGAAGAAATGCGCCAGATGCTCATTACTCGCGTCAACGTTCTGCCGCCGGAAGAGATAAAGGCCCGGCTGGCCCAGGCCAAACGAGAAGCCCGCACCTATCACGTCGTCCCGCACCGGCTGGCTTCCGGCGACATTCGGCAGGTAGAAATCCACGCCAATCCTATTACGATTCACGGCCGTACCCTTCTCTACGCCATCCTGCACGACGTAACCGACCGGCTAAAAGCGGAAGCCGCCCTGCGCCAGGCGCAAAAACTGGAAAGCCTGGGCATCCTGGCCGGCGGCATTGCTCACGATTTTAACAACCTGCTGGTAGCCATGCTGGGGCAAACCTCCCTGGCTCTGGCCAAACTGCCGCCGGAAAGTTCCGCCCGGCCCCACGTAGAAAAGGCAGTGCAGGCCGCAGAACAGGCCGCCGACCTGACCCGGCAAATGCTGGCGTTTTCCGGGAAAGGCCAATTTCACATTCAGCCCATCAATATGAATAAGCTGATCGAAACCAACCTGCATCTTTTCCAGACGGCCGCGCCCAAAAATGTGCGGCTGCGCTCTCAATTATCGGACTCTTTGCTCCTGATTGAAGCTGATGCCGGGCAAATGCAGCAGGTGGTGATGAATTTGATCATCAATGGCGCCGAAGCTATTGGGGAGCGTCCAGGCACGGTCTGGATCAGAACAAGCGAACAGGAAATTACGGCCGAGAACCCACCTGCCCCCCATTTTGCCGGAGACCCTCTTAAACCGGGCCGCTATATCAGGCTGGAAGTAGAAGATGACGGCGCGGGTATGGACGCGGCTACCCTGGAAAAGATTTTTGACCCCTTCTTTACCACCAAAGATTTGGGACACGGGCTGGGGCTGGCGGCCGTATTGGGCATTGTGCGCGGCCATCAAGGGTGCATCCAGGTAAGCAGCCGCGAAGGGGAAGGAACGATGTTTACCCTGTTCTTCCCGGCCCTGGCAGATGCCGAACCGGTTGCAGACGTGAAGACAGGAGACGATACGGCCGTAATCACCCCAGCGCCGCCAAAAATCATCCTGGTTATTGATGATGAAGAGACTGTGTGTGAAGCCGTTTGTGATATTCTGGAACTGGACGATATTGAGGCCATTACCGCCTCGGATGGAGCCAAAGGGCTGGCCCTCTTTCAGGCGCACCAGGCAGACATCGGCGCCGTCATCCTGGACCTGACAATGCCCGGCCTGAGCGGGGAAGAAACATTTCAGGCGTTACGAGAGATGGATACGGCCGTGCCCATCATCCTCTCCTCCGGCTTTAATGAAGACGAAATTACCCATCGTTTCCCCCAACACAAGCCCAATGCCTTCCTGCACAAACCTTACCGGGCTGAACATCTCCTGGAGATCGTAAAAACCGTTTTGTAAAATGCTTGTTCCTCGTAGATACACAGATTAAACGGATAAAGCGGATTTTCGCGGATACATCAAGAAAAATCCGTGAGAATCTGTGAGTCTGCTGAAAAAACTAACCGCAGAGACGCGGAGGGCGCAAAGAATTTAGAGTCTCCCAGAGAAAAATCTCTGTGTTCTCTGCGTCTCTGCGGTGAAATCAACCTTTTTTCAGTAAAGTCATCTGTCCGATCTGTATCATCCGTGTATCGATTAGTAAAGATAGGGAATCAACTTCCGCACCCGCTGCTGGTACAGGCCATAATTTTCAAATTTACAGCAGAGAGCATTTTCTTCGCGGCGGGCTTTGATGTCGAAAAAGATAAAGAGGCCGACAGCCAGAGCTACGGCAGGCAGGCTGTTCATTAAAAAGCCCCAGCCGAACGCCCCCAAAATGATGCCGCTGTAAATGGGATGGCGTACAACTTTATAGGCACCGTACTCTACCAGCGTGGCGTCATCTTTGGGATGGGGCACGGCCGTCAAATTTTGCCCCAGACTCAACAGCCCCGCCATAATCAAAGCTGCCCCGGCCACCCCCAACAGCAAACCCAACCCCATCCCCACCACATTCCAGGGAGACGGCCAGCCTGTCCACTGCGGCGTCAAGAATGGCGTCACAAACAAAATAGCAAACAAGACAAATTGCAGCACCACGTACCACTCGCCTCGTTCTCCTTTCCACCACGAACCGCTCATGCTGTCTCTCCTTTCCCCGCCAAAAACGCATCCTGAAGCCGGTCAAACAGCCGTTCCCGCCGCTTGGCCGGAATGGTGCGCTTACCCTGCTGGCGATAAAGGAAGATGGTTTTCTGGGTACTGTCCAACACCACGGAACAACTGTGGCAGGTAGCCAGGTGATGTTTGGCTACGGCCGTCAGTTCCTCATCCAGATTCTCATCAATATAATCAGATAAATACTGTAATAAATCTTCACAGCTAATTTCTTGCATCATAGACTCCTAGAGCAGTCGTAACTGGTAAAGCAGTGGCAACTGGTAAAGCGGCCGCGGCCGCTACACCCGCTCGGCAAAATAAGCGGCCAATTGTTCCCGCAGCAATAAGCGCGCCCGGTGCAGTCTGACTTTGGCCGCGCTGACAGAAATGCCCACCACTTCAGCGCATTCCCGGGTAGAAAGCCCCTCCATTTCCCGCAGCATAAAAACCGTTTTCAACTTAGGCGGCAGCGTGGCAATGGCCCGATCCAGTTCCGCGGACACTTCCGCCGCCGACAAATACTGCTCCGGCAAATCTTCCCAATCTATCAAAACAGTGGGCGCCGGCAGATCGTTATCATCATTATCTTCATCCAGAGAGAGCAACGGCCGTCGCTGCCGCAGCCGGTCCTGGCACAAATTATAAGCCACCCGGTATAACCAGGTACTCAACTTGGAACGCCCTTCAAACTGATCCAGCCGTTCAAACAAGCGCAGAAAAGCGTCCTGAACCACGCCTTCCGCCTCATCCTCATTTTCCAGTTGGCTCAAAGCCAGCCGGTATACCTTATCTGAATACGTATCAAATAGCTGATTAAACGCGGCCGAGTCCCGACGACGCAGGGCAGACAGCAATTCTTGTTCATTTAACATAGCGAATCCTGCTCTTTAGACGGCTGCCAACCCGATAGGTTACAAATTGGTTGGCTAGATGAGTGAATCTATAAATACCATTTTCTTCCGGGAAAAATGCAAGGAAGATTACATTAGCCCGCTGGCAGATTCAGTAATCTCCAAGCGACTTATCATACCGTGAAAAGGGGTAAAACGGCAAAGTAATGAAACAGCCTGCCCCCTGCAACCTGCAACTCTACAAAAAAGGATGTGACCCATGAAACAATTACGACTCTTCTTCATTTTAACCGGCATCATGTTGACGGCCGTAGCCTGCACTACCGCCGCCAGCCCGCCAACCGAACAACCGACCGCGCCGGAAAATGCCGCGCAGCTTCCCCCCGGCGTGGCAAACGTCAACTTCCTGCCCATAGAAACCATCGTAGACCAGGAACTGGAAGTGACCAACTTCGCCAACGACGGCAGCGCCACCCTGCCCGTGCAAACCAGCGCGCCTGTGGCCTGCACCGTCGTCTACGGCCAAACGCCGGCCTTCGGCTCGCTCACCCTGGATCAGGACATGGCCGGCGGAACCCATTCCGACCATAACCCGCTTCTCACCGGCCTGGAACCGGAAACCAAATACTACTTCCGCCTCCAGGGCGTAGACGACGACGGCAACATCTACATCTCCGAAACGATGACCTTCACCACCCCGCCCCAGGACAACAGCGAAACGCAAAACCTGGCCTCGCCGGACAAAGGGGCTGTTATCGTCGGTTACAGCAGCGCCTTTGGCGACGCCGCCCCCGATGCCCGCTGGGGCGTCCTGGCTGCCTTCGACGACAACCCCAACACCGAATGGTCCAGCGCTGGTGATGGTAATGACGCCTGGGTAGAAATTGAGTTGGCCCAGCGCGCTGCTATTGACAGTGTGGCTTTCCAGACCCGTTCTATGAGCGACGGCTCGGCCATCACCCTGGCCTTTACCATTACCACCGACAGCGGTGAAACGCTTGGCCCCTTTGAATTACCGGATGACGGCAGCACGTATGAATTTGATACGGCCGTCACTACCAAAACCCTGCGCTTCAACCTGATGGACACCACAGGCGGCAACACCGGCGCGGTAGACATCGCCGTGTATGGTAAATTCATTGACGAGTGAATGTAAGAGAAAGCGCCGGGTTTGTCTGGCAAACCCGGCACTTTCCTTTTTTATTCGGTGGTGAGGATGTGTAGTTTGGCGTGAGGGATGGTTTCAAAGGCGCCGCAGTGGAACTTGATGCTGAATCCCTGCTGCAAAAGCGGGTATTCCTCTGTTTGAGATTTGGCGACGTTGATGGCGTAATCAATCAAATCCAGAAAGCGCTCGCGGTCACCGCACATCAGGTCTTCCGTATTACCCGAATCTTCATAAGTGACCGCCAGCCAATGCACGGCCGCTTCCGGATGCAGCGCCTCAATGATGGCAAACCGCTTTTCATCATCCTGATGCACAATTTTTTCCTGGGTATCACCTTGCAATATAGCGGGGAATGGATTCTCATTATTCAACGGTACGTCATCTAAATCAAGCATTGTGTCCTCCTCTACAAATGTAGGGCGATTTGGCAAATCGCCTTACAACTTTTCCTTCATGGGTGTACGGTATCTGCTGTCTTCAATTTATAACCTGTGGGCTTGTGGTTCAGCCTGCGGGATTTTCAGTGTCCATTCTATCATATGCCGGAAATCTCATAAACCACCAACAGAAAATTCTCAGTGATTCTCATCCCCGGCTAAAATCAAGGGTAGAGTAACAGTAAAAATGCTGCCTTGTCCCGGTTCACTTTCTACAGTAACACGGCCGTTCATCAATTCCGTCACCTGTTTCACAATCGCCAGACCCAGGCCCGATCCCCGCCGCTCCGAATGGCCGTCAGACCCGTCCACCTGACGAAACGGCTCAAAAATATCCTGCCACATTTCCTGAGGGATACCCGGCCCGGTATCCGCTACCTGCATCGCCCACGTCGTCTCATCTACCCGTAAAAAGCGCACCGCCACCTGCCCCTCTTTGGTAAACTTGACCCCATTCATAATCAGGTTCAGCAAAATTTGCCGCAGCCAGAAAGGGTCGCCCCACAGCATATCCGGTAACTGCGGGTCAATGACGGCCGTAAACCCAATCCCCTGCAAATCCGCCGCTCCAGAAGCCACATCCTCCACACTGGCCAACAGCACCGCAGGCAGCACCTGTTTAGACTGCACAGTCAGCTTGCCCATCTCAAACTGCGTGTGCCCCAGCATATTATTCACAAAATTCAGCAGTTGCTCCGCGCTGCGGGAAATATTTTTCAGCGCTCCCTGCTGCTCCGGGGTCAACGCCCCATACACGCCCCCTTGCAGCATCTCCGTAAACCCCAGCACCGAAGCCAGCGGCGAGCGAATATCGTGGCTGAGATTGGCTAACAACTGCGTTTTGCGCCGGTTCAATTCCTCCAGCGCTTCATTGGCCTGCAGCAGCGCCGTTTCCGCTTCCTTCCGGGCCGAAATATCCACAGAATACTCCGCCATAAAAGCCACATTCCCCGCCTCATCCAGAATAGGCGACGCATGGACTTCTACATGGATGGGCTTTCCTGCCTGATCATAATGGATATGTTCCACCGTCACGTGGTCTTTCGTCTCTTGCACGACAGCCAGCGGGCAGGGGTGCGCCAGACCATCACAGGGTGTGTCCCGGCGATGGGTTAAGGCATAGCAAGTGTGCTTTGGCCCGCCACCCTTCACACCCAGGGCGCGCGCAGCCGAGTTTGCCATCACAACAGTGAAATCACGCACATCAATGACGTAAAACGGGGTTTGTATAGATTCAACTACGTGGGTAAGGAAATCGTCTCGTACATCCATGCAATAAACAAAGTTTAGCACAACTCGTTTCCAGACAACACCCTGGCTCAATCAAAAAACATGTTTCAGCATGGTGCTTTTCATCTTTGCCCATGAGTACAGCGAATTTGGAAATAAGCGAATTGTACCAGTCGGGCCAATCCAGGCAGCCACCGTCAGCCAGACCCCCACCAGCACCCCCGAAGCCACCGCCACTCCCCGCAACCTGGGCGAAGACGTGGAGACGTGGGAAATCGGCCGTTCTGTCAATGAGGCACCGCTCGAAGTGATTCGCATTGGCAATGGCCCTAAAGCAGTCCTGTTCGTGGGCGGTATTCACGCCGGCTACGCCCCCAACAGCGTGGCCGTGGCCGAGGAAGCAGCCGATTATTTCCGCCGCGTCCCCAGCGCCGTGCCGCCGGACATCTCCCTCTACATCATCCCCAATCTGAACTCGGACGCCCTCTGGGAAGATGCCTATGAAGCGTTATTCAAACATCCGTTGGGCTGCGCGGTGGGCACGGCCGTAACCCCCACCGGCGCTGTGCAGCGCTTCGCCAACGGTCTGATGATATGGCGGCAGGACAAGGAGCGGGTGTACGTCCTGACCAACGACGAAAAGCTGACCGAACACGACGTCAACAACCCCGACCTGCGCGGCTACTACAATTCCGAACTGCACAAAGGCGCGTTTGGCTACCTGTACAACAACGACCCCGACGTGCGCGACCGCCTGGGCGCACCTCTGGAAGCGGAAGCCCCCGCCGAGGATTTCCGCCTCCAGGATTTTGAGAAGGGCGTCATCCTCACCTTCTCCAACTTCGGCGGCAAAACTACTATCCTCCTCACCGACGAGGCCCGCTGGAAGGCGTACTGATCAAACCTGACAGGTTTCCCCGACTTCCTGGCCGCAAAAGACGTTATGAAAGAATATACAGCTTGAATTTCAGGCAGTCTTGCAAACCTGTCAGGTTTTTTGACCTGCTCCCGTATCTTCTCAATAAACAGGGGAGGTGAAATTATCCAGACTCCC
>JAJRTP010000709.1 GCA_024278255.1 Chloroflexota bacterium
CACATCCAGGTCTTTTAGACCCAAAATACTGGTCAATACACTATAGTTCTTGCGATCATCTTCCGTGAATTGTATTGTTTTTGCCATTCTGAAATTATACTTTCTTAGCTCTTACCCCACAATTCCTCAGAGAACCAGATTATTTTGCTTTCTTGCGGCGGCGGAAGGGGTTGCGGAACCAGCCTTTGATTTCCATGTGCGCCGCGTCTTCGGGGGCGTAGTCGAGGAGGGGGTGCAGCCGTTTGATGATGGCCTCTTCTGACTGGACGCCGGTTTTACGCTCCACGAGACGGCCGTGACTGAAATACAGCATCGTAGGAATCCCCAAAATCTTGTACTCCTTCACTAACGCCTGATTTTTGTCCGCATCCAGTTTCAAGAAAATAGCGTCGTCTCCCGCACGCCGGGCGGCCGCGGCAAATTTAGGCGCTTGCTGGCGGCAGGGGCCGCACCATTCCGCCCACACGTCCACCACCACAGGCTTTTCCGCCTGTAAAACTTTCTCCGCAAAGGTGTCGCTGCTCACCGATTCGACCATCATTCTGTCACCGTTCGCGCGGCCATGAAGACCAACTCGCTCAACGTGGGATGCGCCGGATAGATGGCAGCCAGGTCGGGAATAGTCGCGCCTTGTTCCAGGGCCAGGGTGACAGGAGCCAGAACGTCGGCGGCGTGGGGGCCGACGGCCGTAGCCCCCATTACCTGTAAACTTTCCTTCTCATACGCCAGTTCCACAAACCCCTCATTGTGCGCCAGCAGCCGGGCCTTGAGAACGGCCGTAAATGGCAGCCGCACCGTGCCAATATTATCCGAAGGCGTTACATCGCCTACCTGCGCCGCTTGAGGTTCTGTGTAGGTGGCTGCCAGCGTTGTTTCCGGGCGGTAGGGAGGTGTCGGCGCGCCTAGGGCATGGCGGGCGGCAATACGGGCCTGGGCCATGGCCCGGTTGGCAATCATCGGGTCGCCCGCGGCGTCACCTACAATGTAGATGGAAGGGTTGGGGGTACGGCCGTATTCATCCAAATCCGACACGTTTCCATCATCCAATCCGGCCGCCGCCAGATTGATCCCCGCCAAATCCGGGTTACGGCCGATTGCCAGAAATGCCATTTCCGCTTCATATGCTGTGCCATCTGCCAGAACAACCGACACCTTCTCTTCGTCCCGGTCAATGCGCTGCGCCAATTGCCCGGCGACCAGCTTGACCCCTTGTTTCACCAGCGCCTCGGCCAGAAAACGGCCTACATCCGGCCGGAAGGAGGGCAAAACGCCCTGATCGTCCACAATCCAGGTGACGGCCGTGCCCACGCGGTTGAACAGGTAAGCAAACTCGCTGCCCGTTGCCCCGCCGCCAACGATGACGATGGAGCGGGGAATGGCTTGCAGATGTTTGGCAAAGCGGGGGGCGATGACCCGTTTACCGTCCGGTTTCATCTGAGGTGGAAAGCGAGGTACGGAACCGGTAGCGACGATAAAGGCGTCGGCGGTTAGCGTGGCGGTCACGCTGCCTTCTTTGTCCTTGATTGCCAGTTCGTTGGGGTGGGTGAATACGGCCGTGCCCGTGACCATCTCCACCCTCAATTCCCGCAATTCTTCCGCTTGTTCCCCGTTCCAGGCCGTTGTGATCTCCTGAATCCGGGCCAGGATGCCGGCCAGATTGGGTTGGCAACCCATCTCCAGATGCAGCCCCAAGTCATCTGCTTCGGCAAAAAGGCCCAGCGCATCGGCCGTTGCCAGCCACACCTTGCTGGGCGACAAACTGTGCCAGCCGGCCCGTCCCCCTAACGGCGTATTGCTGACCAGCGTTACCTGCCCGCCAGCCCTGACTGCTTCCCGCGCCGCTTCAATCCCGGCCGGCCCGCCGCCGATAATGATGATTTGTTTGTTCATGACTTTCCACTCCTTCAATGTGATGTGTGATGTGTATTGTGTAATTTTTCACTCAACCACCTTGCCACCCGGCAACCTTGCCCCTATTATAAGTTGGTTTGCTGAAAATGCTCAAAAATGGAGGGGTTTATGCGCTCGTGGAAATGGTTGGTATGGGCTGGTTTGTGGCTGGGACTGGCGGGATGTATACGAGTGGGTGGTTCTGCTGCCGCGACTTTTGATGTGAGTACGCAAAAGGCGGAGGATGTGGTGACGGTTGAGATTGGGGCGGACGGGCAGACGGCCGTATTCGACATCACCAGTCCCTCCGGTATTGGCGGCGCGGAGGTGGAACTGCTCTCTGGCATCTGGCCGGAGGAAATCCGGCTGCGTTTCCATTTGCGCGGCCTGGAGGAGATGCGTTTTGCTTACGATGAGGTGCAGGTGACGGCTTCGGTTAGCAGTACGGGAGCGGGAGAAGTCAGGCAGGCAGTCAGCCTGGCTGGCCAACCAGTGCAGCCCATCACGGCCGTCAGCCCCTACTGGCTACCCTACCAGCGGCAAAGCGGTGTCTTTGAATTTCTGCTCCCGGCCGATTTTTACCAGGCCGCTCCTGCCGCCTTTTCCCTGAATTGGATTGACTTTTACCGTTGATTTTTACCATAGGGGCACAGAGATTTGGCATGGTTCAGAATTGTTCTTTTCTTCTAAATGAGTACAACGAATTTGGGAACAAACGAATTGCGTCAGTCGAGTAAATACGCGCAGATTTGTTATTTCCTTAATTCGTTGTACTCTCAATTTGTAAAGCAAATGTGAACCATGTCGGAGATTTTTGAGTACTATTCCGGTTGGTATACGGCCGTGTCCATCTTCCCCACAAACTGCGGCAAATCCTTATGGCCCAACTGCTGGCGCACGGCGTGTGCTTCGCCGATGTGGAACCAGTAATGGTAAATGTTGCGCAGCAGCAGCGTGCCAATACTTTCCGGCATAGGCTGGTCACGCCATACAAAATGGGTTGTTAGCAATTCCGTTGTCA
>JAJRTP010000710.1 GCA_024278255.1 Chloroflexota bacterium
ACCATTCCCCTGCTGCTTTATTGGCAAGTACAGCAAGCGCCGGGGCAGGATTACACCCCCTTTGTCCATCTGGAGGATGAATGGGGCCATCGCTGGGGACAGGTGGAAACGTTTGCTTACCCCGGTTCCCAATGGGAGTGGGGCGATTTGATTGTGCAGCGAGTGGAGGTACCTGTGCCGCCGGGAACGCCGCCAGGGGCCTACCGGCTGCGCGCCGGCGTCTTTTTGTCGGATACGGGGGAACGGCTGCCGCGGTTGGATGAAGACGGCCGTTACGCCGGCGACTCTTATGTGATGGAACCAGTTGGCGTGGAGGCCGCTCCACCACCCCGCCCCTTGCCCCAACCGCCCTTTCCCCTGGCAATGCAAATTCAGCCCGGTTTGCGCCTGCTGGGGTATGAACGCGGCCCGTTGCAACGGGAAACAGGCGAATTGCTCGATCTGGCCTTGTGGTGGTCGGCCACAGAATCGCTGCCGGAAACTGTCAGCCGTTTTGAACTGTACCGGCCCGACAAAACCGGCCGCATTTTAGACAACACCCAGCCCGTTCACGACACCTTCCCCTTTACCGGCTGGGAAACCCCGGCTTTCCTCATAGACCGGCAATCGCTGCCCATACCGGATGATATGCCGCCGGGCGATTACCGCATTTTACTGCGCATGATGAACGGCATTGGCGACACACTGGCGACGGCCGATCTCGGCCCGCTCACCGTCGAGGCTACCGAACGTCTCTTCACGCCGCCGGACAGCCAATACCCCATGGATGCCACATTTGGCGAGGAAATCAAGCTGATTGGCTACACTCTGGAACCGGCTGATGCCCCCGCCACATACACGCTGACGTTGGTCTGGCAAGCCTTAACACAGCCCAGCGCTGATTACACCGTATTTGTCCATCTGCTGCAACCGGATGGGAGCTGCGACCCCTGTGTCTGGCAACAGGACGTGATGCCGCAGCAAGGCCAGTACCCCACGTCTCGCTGGCGCAAGGACGAGGTAGTGGTAGATGAATACCAGATTGTCCTGCCGAAAGGGACACCGCCGGGTGAATATCCGCTGGAGGTGGGCTTCTATATTTCCGAAACGGGACAGCGGCTGCGGGTGGTTGTGTCTGGTTTGCCGGATGGGGATGTGGTGGGGTTACGGCCGTTAATCAAGTAGTGTTAGTAGTGCCTCACTTTCGCGGAATCTTCGCCATCGGATACGATCCCAATACTTGCAAAAAGGAGGACAATTTTAGGATGCCCAGCAGTGCTTCCTGCACTTGGGGATCGTCTTCATGCCCCTCAAAATCCACAAAAAAGCGGTAATGCCAGGGACGGGTGCGCCGGGGGCGGGACTCAATCTTGGTCAGGTTAATGTCGCGGTTGGCCAGTTCGCTCAAAACAGCGTGCAGCGCGCCGGGCACGTGCCGCGTGGTAAAGATGATGGATGTTTTCGTGGGGTCCTGCCGCGGCGGGTCAACCCGGCCGATCACGAAAAAGCGGGTAAAGTTAAAATCCAAATCCTCGATATGGTTGACCAGTATTTCCAGATTGTACGTTTCCGCAGCCAGGAGACTGGCAATAGCGGCCGTACCCGGTTCCGGGTTCAGGGCCAAATCGCGGGCTGCCCCGGCCGTATCGTAATAATCAATCGGCTCTAATCCCAGGCGCAGCAGGCTTTGTTCGCACTGGGCCAACGCCTGGGGATGGGAACGGACGCGCTCGATTTCTTTCAGGGTTGTCCCCGCCGAAGCCATCAAATAATGCTCGATGCGGATAATTACTTCTGCCTGAACGCGCAAATCGTGGTCAATGAGTAAGTCGTAGGCGGGGGCAATCATGCCGGCCAGGGAATTTTCTACCGGCAGCATGCCGTGCGTGGCATCTCCATGATGGATCGCTTCAAAAATTTCGGTGAAGGTGCGACACGGCCGTGACGCCGTCGCCGGCCCGAAATGTTCATGCACCGCCTGCTCCGAATAAGCCCCCGGTTCCCCCTGAAAAGCTACAATAATTGGTTTTTGAGACATAAACCTTTCCTTTTCTCCAAGAATGCACCCATTATACCGGAAATATCCCAAAAATATGGCACAAATCAGCCCAATCCGCTACTATATTAACGTGTCCCTGGTAACTTAAATATCCGCGTAAACCATTAACAGAGAGGAAGGAGCAAACCATGACATCTTATGCAGAAAAACCCTGGTTACAGCAATACGATGATTACGTCCCCCACACCATAGATATTCCCCAACACACCCTGCAACACTTTCTCGAAGAATCCGCCCAAAAATACACTGACAATATTGCCATGGTATTTCAGGGGAAAAAGTTCACCTATCGTCAACTCAATGAATTGGCAGATAACCTGGCGGCCGCCTTGATAGCCGATGGTTTCAAAAAGGGAGATCGGGCTGTTATTTACATGCCCAATTCACCCCAATTTGTCATCAGCTACTTTGGCATCCTCAAAGCCGGCGGCATCGTCATCGCCACCAATCCCCTCTACACCAAGCGGGAACTGGATCACCAACTGCACGATTGCGGCGCAGAGACCGTCATTGTGATGAGCATGTATTACAATTTACTCAAGGAAGTGCAAGCGACCGGCAACACAAACGTCAAGCGCATCATCGTCGCCAATGTCAAAGATTATCTACCCTTTATCAAGAAAATTCTCTTCACCCTGTTCAAGGAAAAGAAAGACGGACATAAAGTTACTTTGCAAAATGGCGACCGCAAATTTACTGATTTCATTAAAATGGGTGAGAAAGCACCTAAACCCAATGTAGAAGTAACCCCGGACGACATGGCCTTGCTGCAATACACCGGCGGCACAACCGGCCTTTCCAAAGGGGCCATTGCCCTGCACCGCAATCTGGTAGCCAATACCTATATGCTACAATCCTGGATTGAGTGGGATTACGGCAAAGAAGTTATATTGGGAGCTATTCCCTTCTTCCATTCCTATGGCATGGTGACAGCTTTGATATTTGCTTCCTCCATTGCCGGGAAATTGATTGTCGTTCCTGACCCGCGCAACCAGAAGGATGTGCTGGGCAGCATCAGCAAATATAAAGTGGGTATCTTCCCCGGCGTCCCGGCCATGTACGTAGCCATCAACAACAACCCGGATGTGATTGCCGGCAAATACAACATTCGCTCCATCAAAGCCTGTATCTCCGGTTCGGCTCCCCTGCTGGTGGAAACCAAGCGCCGTTTTGAAGAGTTAACGGGCGGTAAACTGGTGGAAGGGTATGGCCTGACAGAAGCGCACGTCGCCACACACGCCAATCCGGTTATGGGCAAAAACCAGCCTGGCTCCATTGGTCTGCCGCTGCCCGATGTGGAAGTAAAGATTGTGGACCCCGTGGAAACGGACAAGGAACTGCCGGTCAATGAGGCGGGCGAAATGGTCATCAAAGCGCCCAACATCATGGCTGGTTACTGGAATATGCCCCAGGAAACGGAAAATACGCTGGTGGACGGCTGGCTGTTTACCGGCGATATCGCCCGTATGGATGAAGATGGCTATTTCTACATTGAAGACCGGAAGAAGGATTTGATCATTGCCGGCGGCTACAATATTTACCCGCGTGAGGTGGAAGAGGTGCTGATGACGAATCCGGCCGTGCAGGAAGTGGCTGTAGCCGGCGTTCCCCATGGCGCTCGCGGCGAGACTGTGGTGGCCTGGATTGTGAAGCAGCCGGGTGATGCGACAACGGAGCAGGAGATCATTGACTGGAGTAAAGGGGAATTAGCCAAATATAAATATCCGCGTATTGTGATTTTTGTGGATGAGCTGCCCAAGACGACGGTGGGTAAGGTGTTAAAGCGGGATTTGGTAAAAGAATATAAGGAAGCACACCCAGCGGAATAAGAGGATTAACGCCTTGAGATGATATAAGCGGAGCGTCGGCATTTTGTTGGCGCTCTGTTTTTATGGATAAAGTCCAGCCTGTGCCAATAATTCTCGAACTTGAATCCGGTCTGGCCGATTAAGTTGTAGGACGAGAATGGTTACACGCGCTACGGCCGTATGCGGCACAATCCATCCAGCATCAATGGAAAAATGCTCCTCCCAAATATCTCGACGCGGATTGAATAAAGGAATCAACTGCCCCGTCTCGCTGTCAAATGCGCCCACTTCGCTGCCTTTGTAACGGTTGCAGTGGAAGCAAGCCCAGGCGAGATTGCCATCTAAATCTTTACCGCCATGTTTTATCGGTATAATGTGATCCGGCTCGTGCCTTTTAGCGCTGTGTTCCTGGTGTAGCAAGCAATACTCACAATGATAATTAGCTCTCCTCGCAATCAATTCCCTTTGAGCTTTTGAGACAGCCATGGAGTATCGTTATTCGCTTGTTTCCAGCAGGGCTTTGGCTTTGAGAAGTTGTAGCTGTTCTTCCAGGCGACACAATCTGTCCAATTCAACAGATTCAGCTTGACTTAACTGATCCGCCCGATTTTTTTGTAGGAGTTCGCTGATACGGGCTTCAACTTCATCCGAAAAACGAAAAGCGACGATCTGTTGTGACGAGGGGGCTTGGGTTAGCAGTTCTATTGTCTCCATATACGCTTTTGTGGAAACGGGCGCCAGACGACTAACCCCCATTTCCAACACAAGCGGCAATTGATCGCCTATCTGATTGATGGTTGGTACTAAGTGTTCAGGAATATCCAACGTGATTGTCGTCATCAAATTACACCCCGTATGCGTTCTGAACTCATTATAGCATAGCGCAATAAACTGCAAGCGGTTGAAGTCTGGCAGCTCGTATCAACCCACTAACCACCGCCAACGGCCGTCCCCAAAGCTCGCCACAAAGGGCCATCCTGACGCACGCCCCGCCTGTCCAGATCGCTGGAAGCCAGAACGACGCCGCCGGAACAGCGGGCAGTGAGGCCGCGAATGATGTGGCTGAGTAGCCGGTTACGGATTAAACCGTCATCAGCAATGGTCCACGGCCGTTCCCCGTCATAACTCTGCGCCAGAACAAAAGCGTTGCTCAATGGTTGATTGGGAATGTCCCACCAGCCGGTAGCGGCCGTTTCCAGCCATACCTGCACCTGCGCCGGTTCCCCCGCCAGCAAATAGCCGTAAATCGTGGAAATCATAATCCCGTCCGGGTCCGGCGGTTCGCCCAAATCGGGCGGATTGGCCGTGACCAAGCCCTGGTTAATGCCGTCAATGAAAGTGCGGCCAACGGCAGCTGGCGTCTCTAACCCAATCGCGGCAGCCGACTGGCGCAGGCGGACAGCTTGCTGCATCAACCAGTCACATACGGCCGCGCCCGCCGTGTCCGGCTCCGGGTGGAAGCGGTATTGGGAAAGCAACTGGAATAAATCATACAGAAATTGCTCGATGGGGGCGTTGGCGTCACACTCTGCCAGCCACAGGCGCAGTTCCTCAGCCAGCCCGGCCATATCTGCGCCCACCCGCTCCCGGATGCGATCCGGCATACTGTCCAGAGGCAGCAGTTCCGGCGTTTCCGGGCGGTAAAGCCATTCTGTGATCAGTTCGGCGCGGGCCGGATCGAGTCCGGCAATGCTCAGGGTCAGCGCCTCGGCCGTGTCGTAGTCGGTAGGATGCCAGTCCCAATCGGGATGGGCCAGGGCCAGCCAGGTGAGCCAGGCCCGGATGCGCGGTTCGTCGCGGGGACTGGAGCGGCGGCGCAGGAAGTAGTAGGGTAAACCCATTTCCTGGAACGCCTGGGTGAGCATGTAGCGCAGTGCCCCGTCCAGGTAGGGGGCGATGATGGCGATGCCACCAGGGTCGATTTGTTGTTAGTTGACAAGATCGACCAGGAAGTCCGTTAATTCCCACACCATTTCCCGCCGGTAACGGCCGCCGACCACACCCCAAATGGCATCTCCGGCTTCGGCCGTAGGCAGATTGGTATGTTCCAGATGATTTTGCACCAGATTTGCCAGGTGAATAAGCGGCGTATTGGTGACAAATGATGCCTCAAAGCGAAAAACGCGGCGGCAAAGGGTGGCGAAGCGCATTCCCCCGTCGGGATCAGCCGCCAGAAACCGTTTGTACCCGCCGCCAATGTCGTAGACGACGGCCGTACTGACAATCTCATCCATCAACGCGGCCACAAAATTTTGCCCGGCGGGAGTCTGCTCCTCCACGTTGTCCACAATCAGGTGGCGGAACCGCTCGCTGAAGTAGCGGTGAAATTCGGGGTGATGGACAAGCTGGGTGTCAAACACCTCCACCGCCAGAGATAAATCCAGCAGGCTTTGTTCCAGGCAGGTTTGGCGGAATTGGCGGGCAGCTTCGGCCGCTTCTTCCAGATGAATCAGCCGCTCCGGTTCGCCCGTCCAGGTTGTTTTCTGGCGCAGGATGGCTTCGTCCAGCGTCAGGCTGTTGAGAGCGGCCCGGTTGAGTGTGTCCAGCAGTTGGCTGACGATTTGCTGGGGACGCAGGCGCAAATCGGCAAAGGCTCCGGCGTTAAGCATGGGGGTGATGATGTGCCACATGAGCAGTTGGGCCAGGTCGTAGGTGAGGAAGGTGGGGGGCTGGTACGGCCGTACAAATCCCGCTGGCCGGGCCACCAAAGGCCAGAATAAATCCACCATCTCCATGGCCATCTTGTTGTAGGTGGTCACGGTCAGGTCGCCGTAGGGGCCAAGTTCGGATTGTTGCACGGCCGTGAGGAATCCCTGCGCCCTGTCCGGCTCCGCCACGATGGTGAGGATGGTGTAGGCCGGTTCGCCCTGGGCTAATAAATGGAGGAGGCGGTGGTGTACGGCCGTTGTCTTCCCCGTCCCGGCCATCCCCAGCAAAAAGCTGGTCCCCTCCACCGTCATCGCTTCCATTTGTAAAGCGGTTAGTTCAAGCACAATTCTTTACCTGCCGCGGCAATCGTATTAGTCTGATAACCATTCATCACCGTTTTCGCGCATCCAGTCCCGCACACGGCGTTGCATTATGCGCAGGAATTCTTCCTCTTCCGGGTCAAGCCCGTCAGCATAGGCGGCATTGACGGCTGCCAACAACGTTTGAGCATCGCGCTTCAACGTTTCTTCTGAAACAGGAGCGCCAGTATCATTATTAAATACCTCATCATTTTGTGCCATGTGTCACCCTAAAAATCAAATTCGTTCATTTCTCAACTCGTTGTCCTCTCATTAACTTGTAGCCGCGGTTTCTTACCGCGTTCACGCCTGCGTGGTAAGAAACCACGACTACTAATCAAATTCGGTGGGCAGGCCAGGATTGGCATGATGGGCAAAGAGCATTTCGATCTGCCCCGGCGTCACGCGGGAGAGGGAGAGATTGTCTGCCGGAATCTCATCCCGGCGGAAAAAGGCAACGGCGGCCGTTTCCAGACTTGAAGTTTGTTTGCCGCCGAGCAGTTCGCAGAGGAAGAACAGCTTGAAGGTGTGGAAGATGATGGGCGGGTGAGGATGGTTATTGCGGTCGAAGCAGGCCGCGAGTTTGACGGCGCGGGTGCGGTAGCCGGATTCTTCAGAGATTTCCCGGGTTACGGCCGTAGCCGGTGAATCCCCCACGTCCACCCAGCCGCCCGGCAGCGTCCAGCGATTCCCATCCGCCCGTTCCTGCACCAGCAAAATCTCGTCATCCCGAAAAACGCCGCCGCGCACGTCAATCTTCGGCGTAGCATACCCCTGATCTTGCGAGAACAGATCATGCGCCACATCAAAATCTACTCCCGTCTGGGTTGCTGCCATCTCCGCTGCCAACCGCATCAACTGCTCATACCGCTCCAAATCATAAGGGCCTGTGCCATAGGTTAACCCGGTTTGGGCAATCGCCTGCAATCTTTGCACCCAGTGCAGCCAATCCGTGTTGTTATTTGTTTCTTTCATTTTTTTCAGACCAGAGGGATCATGGTAGATTTTCCAGATCGTTGAGATCTTTATACCGGCCGCTTGCCAATTTGTTTTGTTTCAAATGATGCAGGCTAATCAAATTGACCTCAGTTTCGTCAACAACGTCCACCACACGATCTGCGTAGCATTCCTCAAAAGTAACCCCGGATATACTGGTCACAATTTCCAGGCGCATGGGCGGCACACCCATACGAATCACCTTGCCTTCTTCAAGAAATAACGAGCTGTCCAGATCAGGCAGATCAAAGCCAAATTCTTTGAGCGCAGCCACAATACGGGCCGCATTTTGGGGATGAATAGCTACCCAGATATCCATATCTACGGTGGCGCGGGGATAGCCATGATATCCAACAGCGTAACCGCCAATAAGCAGATATTTAATCTGATGAGCGTTGAGTAATTGTAAAAACTCTTTGAAGTCGGGTGGTAGCCGGATCATAATTGTAAACAATCTGCCGCATGAGTTCGAGCGCTTCCAGACGCTCTTGAGGTGTTTTGGCTAACCAGTACGCCTTTTCATCCGATTCGTCTTTCAGGGAAACCACAGAAAAACTTTTTTTGTCGATTTGCAACAAATTTGAAACAGTCATTTTGTATCCGCAAGTCAATAAACGTATCTGTTCACACAGGCTGACAATAGCGTGAAATCAGCGCTCTGTCAATCACATTAACGTGCCGAGTATAGCCACGAATCGTGGGGAGACCCTACTGAGTTGCCGCCCACGTTTGCTCGAACCTGCCACTATGCAATTCGCTAAGAGCAGCCAACATGGGATTCACATTGTCACGCTGCCATCCTCTGCCTTGTCGTTTCATAC
>JAJRTP010000711.1 GCA_024278255.1 Chloroflexota bacterium
CATTACCGCTACGTCGGCGTGGAGATGGCAACCACATTGCAAAATGCCAACACCTATTTGACGGCTTTTCAGTTGGCAAACCAGCCGGAGCCGTGTGTGCCGTGATTTCAGTGTTCAGTTTTCAGTGTTCAGTTTTCAGTGGCCGATCTGCCATCTTGTCATCTTGTCACCTTGTCATATTTATCACCCTGCTGCTTGCCGCCTGCCGGCCGAATGCGTCTGAACCGCCGCCCCCTACGGCCGTGCCTGCAACCATCATCAGCCAATCAGTCAACACGCCGCAGCCCATCCCCACTGCCCAACCGCTGCCCACAAATACCCCGCCGCCTACGGCCGTACCTCTCACCCCCACCGCGCCAGCCCCCATCATCATTGCCCTGCCGCCGGAATGGGAAACGGCCGTCAGCGAAGCTGTTGGGCTGGACGGCCGTCAATGGCAAATCAGCGTCAGCGATGCCCCGCTGGACGCCCTGAATAACAGCCAAGCGCAAATTGCCTTGAGCGCGGGGAATGGCGGTGCGCTCGTCTATCAGGAGCCGGTTGTCCTGGCTGTGCCCTTCTTCACACCGTGGGAAGCCGTTACGCTGGCGGAGGCAGAAGAGATTATGGCCAACGGCCGTGACGACGTGACCATTCTTTCCTGGGAGGAGATGACGCCGGAGCTGAAAGCGCTGCGGGTGGACGGCCAGCATCCCACCGACGCCGCCTATCCCCTGCAAAAACGGTTGACGCTGACGGCCGTACCCCAAGCGCAAACGGCCGCCGTCGACCTGACCGCCGCCCTGCAAACCGCCCTGGCCCCCGAACCAAGTGTGAAGGTAACGGCCGTAGGCGACGTGATGCTGGATCGGCTGCTGGGCGAACTGATTGAGCAGGGCAAGCTGGAATTCCCCTTTGCCCAGGTAGCTCCCCTGCTGCAAAACGCTGATTTGACCATCGGCAACATGGAATCGGCGCTGGGCACGCTGGGCCAGCCGGAAAACAAGGTTTACACTTTCCAGGCCCCCCCGGAAGCGGCGCAATCGCTGGCAATGGCCGGGTTTGACGTGGTTTCTCTGGCAAACAATCACGCGATGGATTACGGGCCGGAGGCGTTATTGCAAGGGATCGATCTGCTCCATGCGGCCAACGTGGCTGCCGTTGGCGCAGGAGAAGATTACGCCGCCGCGCACCGGCCGTATCTAACGGAAATCAACGGGCTGAAGCTGGCTGTTTTGGGCTACGTTAACGTGGGTATGGAGGGCAGCCCGCCTTACTTCGTCACGGAAAGCTGGACGGCGACGGAAACGACCCCCGGCGTGGCTTGGGCCAACCCGGAGGAGATTAGGGCAGATGTTACGGCCGTGCGCGACCAAACCGACCTCGTCATCGTCATCCTGCACAGCGGCCTGGAATACGTAGAGCAGCCCGGCCCAGAGCAAATTGCCGCCGCCTACGCCGCCATTGACGCCGGGGCGGACATCGTGATAGGCCATCACCCTCACATCTTGCAGGGAATCGAGTATTACAAAGACGGGGTGATTGTGTATAGTCTGGGCAACTTCGCCTTCCAGATCGACGGCGACCCCGGTACAGCTATCCTCAACGTCTGGCTGGACGGGGACGGCGTGCGCAGCCTGGAACTGATCCCGGCCATCGTCCAGGAAAGCGGCCAGCCCCGTCTGGCCACAGAGGAGGAGGCAAAGCCAATTCGGGAATGGGTCTATTTTTTATCCCGGTTTTTGCCGGTGGAGGGACAATGATTCACTTCGACACAATCCAGGCATATTTATTAGCCAAAAAGGGCACAACAGAGGAACGGCCGTTTGGCCCCGACGTGTTGGTATACAAGGTGATGGGTAAAATGTTCGCCCTCGTGCCGGAAGACCCGCCCCTGCGCATCAGCCTGAAGTGTGACCCGGATGAGGCATTGGCGCTGCGGGATATGTATACGGCCGTGCAGCCAGGCTACCATCTCAACAAAAAACACTGGAACACCGTCACCCCCGACGATGCCCTCCCCGAAGACGAACTGTGGCGCATGATTGACAACTCTTACGCGCTGGTGGTACAGGGCTTGCGGAAGGTGGATCGGGAGAGATTGGAAATTGGAGATTGGCAAGCAGACAACAATAATCTATACTGAACCTTGAGGTTTATTATGGATACAACTATTCAAATTTCACCGGAAACCTACAAGCTGCTGAAGCGTCAGGCCAGGAAAACCCGCTCAACGCCGGAACAAATAGCGGAAACTGTCATTCGTCAGCAGTTAGGCAGCGCGACACACATTGAACATAGACAAACCCCGGCCGGCCCCCAAGCTTACCTGCAAGGTACGCGGGTGGCTGTACGGCATATTGCCGCATTCCTCAAAGCCGGCTACACAGTTGAAGAAATTATCCAGGAAACGTTGCCCCATATCCCCAGAGCCGCTATTTACGAAGCTATCGCCTGGTATTACGATCACGAAACTGAAATTAACGAAGAACTGGCCGCTAATTCTGAAGAAACTGTTCGCGCCCGCTTACGCAAACAATTATCTCCGGCACAGTATGCCCGCTTAACAGGACAATCTGTGTGAGCGTTCCTAAATTTCTTCTTGACGAACACGTGTGGGGCGGACTGGTTCGGGTAGGTCAGGAGATGGGAGCAGATGTATTGCTTGTGCAAACGCAACTTCCCGAAGGTGCTGATGACGAAGATATTCTTGTTTTTGCAGCCAACCAGAAACGAGTTTTGCTCACCAGTAATGCCCAAGATTTTGCTCCGTTAGTCACCGAGTGGTTTTTGGCAGGACGAGAACATTGGGGCGTTATTATCGTACCAGGACAAACAAAGAGAAGCCTGTTAAGTCGCGCTATGAAAAGTATTATTCAACAATACCCGGCCGATTCATTGAAAAACAGTTATCGTTTTATTCAGGAATTTGCCTAAATCAGCCTTCCATTCACTTAAACCATGCTCAAGCTAACCGAAAAAGATGAAGCCATGCTGGCCGGGGAGATGGGCACGGCCGTACAAATGGCCATGCGTATCCTGACAACGATGGCGCGGGTGTACGGAGCGGAACGGCTGCTGGACATTGAGGCGGCGCACATTGACGGCTGTCTTTATCATGGCGATTCGGGGATTGAATTTGCCCAACGGCTGGTAGATGGCGGAGCGCTGGTCTGCGTGCCCACAACGCTGAATGTGGGGGCGATTGATTTGCTGCACCCGGATCAGTTTCAGGGTACGGCCGACCAAGCCCAACGCGCCACCCAACTGATGAATCTCTACCAGCAAATGGGCTGCCAACCCATCTGGACGTGTACCCCCTACCAAACCAGCTACCGCCCCGCCTTCGGCGCGCAAATTGCCTGGGCGGAAAGCAACGCCATCGTCTTTGCCAATTCCGTGCTGGGAGCGCGGACGAACCGGTACGGCGACTTCATTGACATTTGCGCCGCCATTACCGGCCGCGTTCCGGCCGCCGGGCTGCACCTGACGGAAAACCGGCGCGGTCAAATCGTGTTCCAATTGCAAAATATCCCGG
>JAJRTP010000712.1 GCA_024278255.1 Chloroflexota bacterium
GTCATTTACCGACGTAGCTTACTATTTTGTGGATGTGTACGAGAATGGGTACGTGCTGGGAGGCTGGAATACGGCCGTAGCCACCGAAATCGCCCATTACCTGCAAGCGCAAGACCCGACCCAACAAAAAGTCTACTTCGTGGGCTTCCCGCAGATGGGGTACAGCAGCCTGTCCACCATCCCCTATTTGGCCCCGGAAATGCTGGGCGAGGATGTCATTGATCCCCTGACCGCTCCCCCTGAATGGCAGTTGACCGGCCCCACCCTTTTCATCTTTCTGCCTGACCGTCTCAACGAGTTGGAATTTGTCCGCACGGCTTATCCGAATGGCAATTACCGCGAATTCCGGGATGAGGACGGCCGTTTGATGTTTGTGGTGTACGCGATGGGAACCGCAGATTACGCCGATTGACGCAGATTGAATCATAAAATCTGTGCTAATCTGCGTAATCTGTGGACAACTAATACCCCTCCGGCTTACGCAGTTCCGTGCCAAACATGAAGCTCTTTTTGGTGGTCCACTGCGCACCGGTTTTTTCGTTGTCCAGATGGTCAAAGAAGCCTTGAACTCGGCTGTCTAGCAGGTCAATCTGGTGCAGCAGAATCGCTTCCAGGGTTTTGGGCAGAACGGGCGCGCCCCATTCGTGTGTACCGTGATGGGAGGCGATGAGGTGTATGATCTGCTGCCGTTTGTCTTCCGGGAAACTGATGGCGTCGGCCGTTTTTTCGACGATAATGATGGCGCGAATGATGTGCCCGGTGAGACGGCCGTCTTCCGAATAGCTGAAGGAGTCGGACACATTATATTCATACACCTTCCCCAAATCGTGCAGCAGCGCGCCGGAAATAAGCAAATTTCTATCCACGTGCGGGTACAGTTCAGAAAGATAATCGGCCAGGTGGGCCATGCTCAGGCTGTGTTCCAGCAGGCCGCCAATGTAGGCGTGGTGCATATTTCGGGCGGCCGGCGCATTGGCAAAATGGGACAGGAACGGTTCTTCCAGCAGGATTTGGGCGGCCAGCGTTTGCCACGGTTCGGCCAGCGCGGCGATAAATTGACGCAGTTCGGCCACCATTTCCTCACGCGACCGTTTGCTGGATGGCAGGAATGATTCCAGATCAGGGTTGTGGCTCTGGTTCATGTCAGTGATGGTGATTTGCAAAGCATCTTTATAGGTGACAACCTTACCTGTGACCATAACGACAAGCCCGCTGCTGATCCAGGTTTCCACATAATCTGGCACATCCCAAAAAACGCAGGCTACCTGCCCGGTTTTGTCTCTCAGGCTGCCCAGGATGTAAGGACGGCCGTCTTTCGTTTTGCGCTGCGTCATATCTTGCAGCATAAATGATTCATTTTCCAGGTTGTACCCGCTTTCTAACTCTTCAATGTAAACAGATTTCACAACTGCTCCTTCATAATTGGATGAATGATGAGGTGGATTGTAGAGGGATTTTATCGTTCTGGCTACCCATCTCATGTTTTCTTGATAGACTTGTCCAGAGCAGGAAGGGACGAGGATGATAAATTATGAAAAAACTAATTGTCGGTATTTCCGGGGCCAGCGGGGTGGTTTACGGGATTCGGTTGCTGGAAGTTTTGCAGAATGTGGCGGATGTGGAGACGCATCTGATTATGAGTACGGCCGCAGCCACCACCATTGCTCTGGAGACGGATTCTGCTGTTGACCAGGTTAAGGCGCTGGCGGATGTGATGTATTCTTTTAATGACATTGCGGCGGCCGTTTCTTCCGGCTCCTTCAAGACGATGGGCATGGTCGTTATCCCTTGCTCCATGAAAACGTTGGCCGGGATTGTTAACTCATTCAGCGATAACTTGCTGCTTCGGGCGGCGGATGTGGTTCTAAAAGATCGGCGTAAGCTGGTGCTGGTTACGCGGGAGACACCGCTCCACCTGGGGCATTTACGTCTGATGGCGCAAGTGACGGAGATGGGGGCTATCGTGGCCCCGCCGATGCCCGCCTTTTACCACAAACCGGAGACGCTGGACGACATCATCAACCAGACAGTGAACCGGGTATTGGATTTGCTGGATATTGAGTTGCCCCAGGATTTGTTTACCCGGTGGGCAGGAGGAAAAGCGGCGCGTGAATGAGGCTGTACGGCCGTTAGCTTTGACCTATTTGCAGACCCATCGCGTAATGACGCTGGCAACGTATGGGGAGGACGGGGTGTGGGCAGCGGCCGTTTTTTACGTAAACGATGACTTTACCCTCTATTTCCTCTCGGCCGGACACACGCGCCATGCCCAAAATATGTTGGCGCAGCCCCGCGTCGCCGCCACGATTCAGGAAGATTATGCAGACTGGCCGGCCATCCAGGGGGTTCAGCTTGAGGGGGATGTACGGATTTTAGAGGGAGAGGAAAGGGCTACGGCCGTAACGCTTTATCGCCGCAAATACCCCTTCTTAAGCCAGACCAATCCCCAAATAGAAGCGGCTCTGACTCAGGCGAACTGGTACCAACTCACCCCCACACGCCTTTATTTTATTGACAACAGCAAAGGTCTGGGACACCGCGACGAAATTAACCTGTCCACTGAACACTGAAAACTACTTACTAGAGTTATTTCAGAATAAGAGGGAAAGACAGATTACCCCTTTCCCCATTTTTGAACCTTAATAAACATA